>JAAFJK010000225.1 GCA_013298105.1 Cytophagales bacterium | reverse complement strand
GCAGTGCGTTGTATGGTTTCGATGACTACTTTTTTAGCCGCTTTGGTGGCAGTGAGTTTTGCCTCGTCCATGATGTCTTTGATGTATGAACTTGCTTTGCTTTGTGCCTCACTTCGGAGAGCATCTACGAGCTGTGTGCGGGCTTGTTCGGCAGTAAGACCTGCGATTTTTTCGAGGTGTGATACTTGTTGTAAGCGCAATTTTTCGGCTTCATCTCGTTTTTTTACAACGACTTCGTTTTGTTCTTGGAGGCTTTCTTTTAGTGCGTCAAGTTCAGCTTCTTTGCGCTTAACCTGCTCCATGTTTTTGCTAATAGCTTGCTCTTTTTGAACGAATTGCTGTTCGCGTTGTTTAAGTTTGGTTTCGTTTTGTTGGAATAAATTTTTTCGTTTGTTTGATTCTTCTTCTACTTCTGCCTTCATTTTATGAAATTTCTCTTTGGCTTCAAGCATTTTGGCTTGTTTTTGATTTTCTGCTTCTTGTTTGATGTTGTCGGCTTTGATTTCTGCTTCTTTGAGGGTAAGCCTTGATTTTTCTTCTGCATCACTTTCTAAGCGGGTAAGTGATTTTTTGAACATAGAGCGGTCTATACCTATGCCAAGCCCTATGCCTAAGATGGCTATCAGGGCGTATATTACAAATTCCATGGTAAGTAAATTGGTTTAAGAGGTGAGGATATGATTAGAAAAAGACCTCTTAGGGGATATAGGCAATGGTATGAAAATGTAGGCAAGATGCTCTTGGGCTACTTATCAATATACAAATATCTGTCATGCAAAATTCTTATTGAATTTTGTAGTGGTATTGGGGCGTAGCAAATAATTTGAAAATATCACAAAGCTACTAAGTTAAGATATATCGTTGATGATGAGAGGAAAATCTTGCAAACTACAGGCATACAAACTACACATTCCGCTAAACTTGCCTAAGTTATCTTTTTGAAGCACAATATTAGCACTTTTTTTTACAAAAAAAAACAAAGACGTACTTTTTTTATAAAAAAAGTGAAAATACGCTTTTTTGGGGTAGCATGAAGAACCTATTTAGACTTCAAATAACAAATGTTCTTTGTTCAAAGTTATTTCTTTTGCCCTGTTGCGCTTTTTTTGTATAAAAAAGCGTAACTATTTAGCCCCCAGCCCCAAAGGGGAGTTTTTGTGTAAGTTTGCATTTAAACTTGCCTACCAAAACACTAAAATAGGCGAAAATTGGACATTTTTCTTTTTAGGAAGCAAATGATACAGGAGTAGTGATGCTGTAAGCATCTCCTGTCCCTTTAGCACCGCGCAAAATACTGACAAGGGATTCTTACAGAATGGCTAAATTCCTATTGCATCATAAAGCGAAAAGTGTCGAAAATTGGAGATAATTCTCCCCTTTGGGGCAGGGGGCTAATTCTTTTGCCCTGTTGCGCTTTTTTTGTATAAAAAAGCTATAGTTATTTCTTTTGCCCCGTTGCGCTTTTTTTGTATAAAAAAGCTATAGTTATTTCTTTTGCCCCGTTGCGCTTTTTTTGTATAAAAAAGCTATCTTTGCACCCTGAAAATAAAACCACTAAAAAACGTATGGCTACTACAGCTGACATCTCAAAAGGAGCTTTTATATGGGTGGAGGGCGCACTCGGACAAGTCATGGAATGGGAACACATCACGCCCAATAAAGCCCCCGCTATGTACCACGTAAAATTACGTAATGTGCGTACTGGCAAACTTATTCAAACACGATTTCATTCAGGCGACAAGATAGACCTTGAGCGCGTAGAGGTTCATGAGCTACAATATATCTACCGTGATGGCGAGAATCTGGTACTGATGAACAACGAAACCTACGAACAAATCATGCTACCCGCAGAAATGTTGGGCGACTCTATCCGATTTTTGAAAGAAGAAATGATACTTTTGGTAAGCATCGACTCCAAAGAAGTCCCTATCAGTATAGAAATGCCCAATTTTGTGGACTTAGTCGTAACCTATACCGAGCCAGGCATCAAAGGCGACACAGCCACCAATACACTCAAACCTGCAACTATAGAAACAGGAGCAGAAGTCCGCGTACCCCTCTTTGTAGATGAAGGCACAAAAATCAGAATCGACACCCGCACAGGCGCGTATCTTGAGCGCGTGAGAGATAAATAGACTTCCTTAAAAGTACCAAAGTCTTATCACTTTGGTACTTTTTTTTAGCTTTTTGAAAATGTAGCACGATTTTTTTAGTACATGGGGCAGGCAAGGTTTTTAAATATCACAAAATAATTTCGTATAATTTTCGTTATTCAAGTGATTTTTCAGAAATTTGCGCCCAATAACTTAGCGTAACTCAAGCAAAAACAATCTCATGAAAAAAATTGCGATTCTTCTCGTATTCATTCTCAGCTTTGCAGGCATCGCGTATGCCCAAACACCCGCCGCCAATACCGACTATACTATAGTAAACGTAAAAGGCATCATCAAAAACGGGGATAAACAACTCACAAAAGGGCAAAAAATCAATGTGAACGACAAAATAAAGTTCTCTAAAGATGCCATTATGCTCCTCACAGATGCTACCAAAACCCGCAATTTTGTGATAGAACCCTCCGCAATCACTGTTACAAAAATTGATTTGGAGTTTCCACTCAGTACGTTCTTAAAAATTGCGCAAAAAACACCACTCTCAAAACCGAATCAAACCTTCTTGAAAACCACAGAAGAATTTGCCACACTTTTCAAAGAAAAAATATTTATAGTCGGAAGTGAAATGCGCCTCGCTATCTTAGGTGGTTTTGAGATGGACGAAAACAATTTCTTTTATCTTACAGGCAAATATGGTACAGAGGTCTTGAATAAACAATTAGACTTCAAAGACTCTTTGCTTTTGATAAACAAAAGTGTCATGATTGATGCTACTTCCAAGCCTGCGCTTGACCTTGATATGCTTTTTACGAACGTAAAAACAGGCGATTTTATCTCTATATGCAAGCCAAACATCACATTCATTGATGAGCCTGCCCTGAAGCCCAAGTTACAAAGTATCGTGGATATGTATATAGGTACAGGCATCACAAAGACCGATATGCCCCGCGAGTTGGCAAATTATATCAATCAATATTATGGCAAAACGGACTATGACAACCTGAAATATTGGATAGATAAAAACCTGAAAGTGCTGTAAAAAAAATCTACAAACGCCCTTGCCTGCCCATACGACATATAGGCAGGCAAGGGCGTTTATAAATAGACTTCTTATTGGAGAAGGGCAGGGTTGAGGCATCAAAATATACCAAACAAAAAAAAGCCCCAAAACTTGCCTGCCTGCATGGGATGTTATAACTTTGCGCTTTATACTCCATCTCAAAACTCATGGCACGTCAAAAAATAGTCGCAGGAAACTGGAAAATGAACAAAAACATGGAAGAAGGCTTGAGCCTTGCTTCTGAAGTAATCCACATGGCGGTAGATGAACTCCCAAGCAGTCAAGGTGTAAGTCTGGTATTGAACCCACCTTTTTTGCATCTTTCGGCAGTCCGCAAACTTATCCCCGCAGGCAAAGGCATTTACTTGGGTGCGCAAAATTGTCATCATAAACCGAGCGGTGCGTTCACAGGTGAGGTTTCGGCAGAAATGCTTAAGAGCCTGCCTGTAGATTTTACTATCATAGGACATAGCGAACGCCGAGAGTATTTTGGAGAAACGAACGCGCTTGTTGCCGAAAAGCTCAATCTTTTGCTGGAGAAAGGCATACGCCCGATTTTTTGTTGTGGCGAAGCCCTCCCTATCCGTGAAGCTGATACGCACCTTGCCTACGTAGCCCAGCAAAGCACAGAAAGTCTTTTTCACCTCACTGCCGAACAGCTCAAGCAAGTTGTGATAGCTTACGAGCCTATTTGGGCTATCGGCACAGGCAAAACGGCTACTTCTGCCCAAGCCCAAGAAATGCACGCACACCTTCGCGCACATTTGGCAGGCAAGTATGGGGTAGAAGTGGCAAGCGAAATATCGATACTTTATGGGGGTAGTTGCAACCCCGCCAATGCGCAAGAGCTTTTTGCGTGTGCAGATGTAGATGGAGGACTGATAGGTGGGGCTTCGCTGAAGTCGCGCGACTTCATAGAAATAGCCAAGTCTTTTCCAAATAAATAAAGGTTCTCTGATAATTTTTGTGGAGATAGTAAATCTATAAGGTTTTTGAAACCTTATGGATTTCATAATCAGCATTTTATATAAAAGTTGTAAAAAAGTGTCAGAGAACCTAATGGTCAGTCTTCCTTATTTGTTCGCGGTCTTTTTTTCGGATTGACAACCGCAAGCGGATTGCCAACCGAAAAAAAACGAACATTTAACTAAGACTGACCACTAAATAACAACACGAGAAAATCGTCCCTCAAACCTCAAATCCATACCCTCCATGAGATATTTGCCTATTTCGGCTGATTTATTCATAGCGAACCGCGAAAGGCTTGCCCAGCAACTCAAGCCAAACAGCCTCGCAGTCGTGAACTCCAATGACATCATGCCCACGAATGCAGATGGTACGATGCCTTTTCGTCAAAACAATGATATTTTTTATCTTTCTGGTATAGACCAAGAGGAGAGTATTTTGCTACTTTTTCCTGATGCGCCAGACCCCAAAATGCGTGAAATACTTTTTTTGCGCGAAACAAACGAACTCATAGCTATATGGGAAGGACATAAATACACCCAAGAAGAAGCTACTGCCACTTCGGGCATCTTACAAGTAAAATGGCTGAGTGAGTTTCAGGCAACATTTCATACGCTTATGGGGCTATGCGAATATGTCTATCTGAATACCAACGAACATTCAAGGGCTGTAGTAGAAGTTCAAACACGCGATGCCCGCTTTATAAATTGGTGCAAAGAAGCCTATCCTTTGCATACTTACCAAAGGCTTACGCCCCTGATGCACTACCTCCGCGCCAAAAAACAGCCTCAAGAAATTGAGCTTATCCAAACGGCTTGTCAAATTACAGAAAAAGGCTTTAGGCGACTTTTGCCCTTTGTAAAGCCTGACGTAATGGAGTACGAGATAGAAGCCGAACTACTGCATGAGTTTGTCCGCAATCGCTCGCGTGGGTTTGCTTATACGCCCATCATAGCTTCGGGGGCGAGTGCGTGTATATTGCATTATATCGAGAATAATCAACGTTGCAAGGCGGGCGATGTAATTCTGCTTGATGTGGCGGCAGAATACGCCAATTATGCCTCTGACCTTACGCGCTGTCTGCCTGTAAGTGGTAAATTCAGTGCAAGGCAACGCCAAGTGTATGACGCTGTTTTGCGGGTAATGAAGGGCGCGACTGCCATGCTCACAGTCGGCAATACGTGGGACGCTTACCATGAAGCTGTAGGCGAACTGATGACCAAAGAATTGGTAGATTTAGGACTTTTGACTATGCAAGCAGTACAAGACGCGCCCAAAGACAAGCCCGCCTACAAAAAATACTTCATGCATGGCACTTCGCATCACTTGGGGCTGGACGTGCATGATGTCGGCAATAAGTACCGCAAATTTGAAGCAGGTTTTGTATTTACTTGTGAACCGGGTATTTATATCCCTGCGGAGGGCTTGGGCATCAGGCTTGAGAACGACATAGTAATCACTGAAACAAGCAATATAGACCTCATGGCAACTATCCCGCTTGAGGCTGAAGAAATAGAAGATTTGATGAATTGAAGTAACTAAAAAACAAGGTCTAAAACCGTTTCTTTGTTCAAATCAAGCCAAATTCCTGTAATGCCTACCTTGCCTGCCGCCTCTGCATTCTCGCGGTTGTCGTCTATGAAGTGCGTTTCGTGGGCAGGCAAGTCTGCATCTGTTAAGACAGCTTCGTATATTTCGCGATTGGGTTTGCGCATCTTCAATAGGTGTGAATAGTAGGTTTTCTCGAACAGCATTTCCAAATTTTGATGCCCTGAACTTTCCTGCAAAAGCTCGTTCACGCGCTTGAGGTGTATTTCGTTCGTATTGCTGAGTAAAAATAACCTGTACTTGCCTGCTAACCGCTCCAGCAAACGAATCCGCTCTACAGGTATGGGCAAAAGCAAGCTATTCCACG
This sequence comes from Cytophagales bacterium, assembly GCA_013298105.1. Classification (GTDB taxonomy): domain Bacteria; phylum Bacteroidota; class Bacteroidia; order Cytophagales; family Microscillaceae; genus RDXI01. Next base: position 3,112 of record JAAFJK010000225.1, on the reverse strand, counting down.
CCTCATCTATCTGCGCATCTGTCAGGGCAGGCAAGTCTGCCAATTCGCGGAAGCCTTGCCTGAACTCTGCGGAGGAAATCTTGCCTACCTCATAGTCTATAAACAAGGGAGAAGCCCCCAAAGCCCCCTGCCCCAAAGGGGAAAAGTCTTGTGCATATTTTGTAAGTGTCTGATTTACAAGGCTTAAGTCTAAAGGGATTAGCACGCCTCCCAAGTCAAATATAAGATTTTTCATTTTTTTAATAGAAAAATTTGGAAATTCGAATGCAAAGATATAACTTTGCACCATAATTAAAAAACGAAAAAGTCGTTTTAGATTATAGGGGCTTGTAGCTCAATCGGTTAGAGCAACTGACTCATCAAAAGGTGACCATAAGATGAAAGTTTTATGTGAAAATCGGATGAATTCAGGGAAACCTTACCTGACACAAGCGTCAGAAAGGCAATCCTGAGCCAAGCGTTGAGTACACTCGACGAAGGTGCAGAGACTAGTGGAGAGGTAAAGACCTCTTAATAACCACAAAAGCGTCCGATACCTACGTTAGCTGTGAAGCTGATATGGTAATGATATAGTCCAGAGAGTGCAGAAATGTACACGAATCTGAATCAGTAGGCAGTAGGTTCGAATCCTACCAGGCCCACCAAACCGAAAAAAAACCTCATTTACAAATTGTAAATGAGGTTTTTTATGTATTAGCTCCAACTCACACTAAAAAAGGACGCACCACATTGTACGCAATCTTTTTGTTCCATGATGTTTTTGATAAAGTTGGTTTGTTTATTTGGTATTCTATGCTTCTAAAACGAAAAAAGTAACCTGACGTATATATCAGACTACTTTTTGAGATAAAACAAAGCTCAAAATCAGTTACAAAAAGATGCTGAAAGATGAAAAAAGATAGAGAAAAACCGTAATAGAACTATTTTTAACCATAACATTGTTTCGTTTATTTCGTTTAGCGTATAAAAGAACTTACTGTTATGAAACACTTGCCTATCATTACCCAAGAACAACAAAACACTGCTTTGCTTTCTGCCAAAACATTGGCGGAGTTGCAACGAAAAAATGAAAATAACGGTTTTGTGCAGATTGAGGGCTTGGTACTACCTGTAGTTGCACTTGAATTGCTGAAAGACATACTTGATGTGATGGCGGTAGGTAAGTCGGTTATGGTCTTGCCTGCGGAAGATGCTATGCTCACTACACAAGAAGTAGCGGATTTGCTTCATGTTTCGCGTCCTTACATTGTGAAGTTGATAGAAAAAGGCGATATACCGCACCAAAAAGTAGGTACGCATAGGCGAGTCGCGCTTGCTGATGCCCTTGCCTACAAAAATGCTATGTACCAAGACCGTGAAAATAATTTGGCTATCTTGGCAGAAGAAGCCCAAAAACTTAATTTAGGCTATGTGTAAAAATGCTCAAAAATCCTCCCATTTAGCTACTTGTGGTTTGACTAAAATAGTGGCTTGTTTGAAATGAAAATCAGTTACGAAAAGATGCGAAAAACCGTAACAGAAGCGTTTACTTGTCTTTCTTTTTCAAGGTTTCGTGCATTTGTGCTATAGCTTCGTCTTTTTTAGCCAACTCTTCCTCAAGTTTGGTTATTTGATTGCGGAGCGTACCAAAGGTTATCTTTTTAGCTGTTTTTATAGTGCGCGAAAAAGTTTGCAACTCCTCCAAAACCAATATGGTATCTTCCAATTCTTTGGTAAATTCGGGTTTTTCCAAATCGTAGTGGCTAAATGGATTCATTACTACGCTTCTGTGTATCTCTACTTTTTTGCGTAATTCGCTATCCAAACTTGCTACTTGCTCCACGATAGCCAACCAAAAATCTTCAGTAGTGAAGTCTTTGGATTTGGAATGATACAAGACTTGCAACTGCCCAAACTCACAAATACCTTTCAACAAACGCTCAAACTCAGTACGTAAATAGACCGCACACGCCTTGTTGTCTTTTTCTGACAAGTAGTATCTGGCTCGCTCCAGATAACTTTGGGTATCTCTGATGATAGGTATTTCAAAATCATCATCTCGCAAGCGTTTAGCATAAATCTCGACGTATTTCCATTGCTCTACGCCAAAATAATTGTTTACCAACTCAAACCAAACTCTGTCATAAGTAGTCATCACGACTTGAAATGCCTCGTTTTCGGGTACTTCTACAAAGTATTTTTTCAAAATATCTAACAAAGGCAAGCGATTCGACATATCCAAGCCTATCAACAAATCATCAAGTACCAAGACTTTCAATACACCCGAAAGCGGATTGGCGCGTACAGAGGCTAAGTAAATGCTGATAGCCAATGCCGACAAACGCGCCTCATTCAAAAAGTTTTGGTGTGAAGGAATAGGCTTATTATTGAAAATAATATCCAACTTTACTTCACTGCCCATATACGCATAGCCTTCTGTGTATTGCAGTGCTTCAAACACAAATTTTATTTGAATATTCGGCATAAAGTAATTCATAAACAAGTTCACGTCTTTTTCTACACCTTGCAAAATAGCCTGAAAACCTACATTGAACTTGCCTACATAATCTTGGATAGTGGTTTTGGTATTGGCTGTTTTTCTGTCATGAAGGATAGAATACGTGATTTGTTCCCATTCCTTGCCTATTTCCTGCTTCGTAACAGGATTCAGAGCGTGGCGTAATACTTCTTCCACCAAAATTTTGAATAGGTTTACATCCTTTTCATAACCTATATGCGTCTTGAGCAAACTACGATAATCAAAGAAACCTTTGATTTTGTTGGCATCTGCTATGATAACTTTGTCGTTGCTTATTAGTTCTTGGTCTTTGATGTTGAGTTCAAAGCGGGTGGTTTTATTGGATTGTGCCGATTCTTTGATGTCTATTTTGATGGCGGCAGTATCTTTTTGTGAATTGGGTACGAATATGTTTTCCACGACTTCTACCTTGCCTACCGAAGCCAAAAAGAAGTTGCGCAAGGCTATGAATAGCGAGCTTTTGCCACTGCCATTTTCGCCATACACCATCAGGTTCTTGCCTGCACTCGTGAGGTCAAAGGTGTGTTCGCCATAAAAGGCGCGATAGTTTCGGAGGGTTATTTGGGTAATGCGCATAGGTTTTGGAAAAATAGG
>JAAFJK010000746.1 GCA_013298105.1 Cytophagales bacterium | reverse complement strand
GCGTGTCATATTGGCGGGTGGAGGCGATTCTGCTTTGGATTGGACAATTTATTTGGCTGATTTGGCTTCAGAAATCACGCTCGTACACCGCAACGAGAGCTTCAGAGGCGCACCCGACTCCGTAGAGAAAGTCATGCATCTGGCTGAGGCAGGCAAGTTAAGATTGCATTTGGGTAGTCAGCTCGAAAGCATAGAGGGCAAAGAAGGCTTTGAAGCCCTTGTCATCAAACATAAGACAGGCGATACTACACGCCTCGAAGGAGATGCCTTTATTCCGCTTTATGGCTTAAGTCCTAAGCTCGGACCTATAGGCGAATGGGGACTCAATATTGAGAAAAATGCCATCATAGTCGATACTGTAGATTATGCCACAAGCGTAAAAGGCATCTATGCCATAGGCGACATCAATACCTATCAAGGTAAATTAAAACTTATCCTTTGCGGATTTCATGAGGCGGCATTGATGGCACAAAGTGCTTACAAAGTAGTTTTCCCTGGTCAGAAATTCACACTCAAATACACTACCGTAAACGGCATACAAGGATTTTAAGAGGCGCGATTTTTTAGTTGTTGCCTGTCTTATAAAAAAGCCTGTTTGGGCAGGCAAGTTAAAAATAACTGGTTATGATAACGATTTTTGTAGAAGAAAAAAATGGCACGCGCACACCTATCGAAGTGCCGACAGATATGAACTTGAGCCTGATGGAGATACTGAAGGCAAGTGAATACAGTATTCCTGCTACCTGTGGGGGTATGGCGTTGTGCGCTACTTGCCACGTGCAAGTGGTAGAAGGCGAAGCCTTCAAACAAGCTACCGAAACAGAGTGGGATATGTTTGATACCTTGCCTGCCGTACCCGAAGGTAGCCGCCTTGCCTGCCAGATACGACTTACAGACGAGATGGAGGGCATCGTGATACGTCCATTGGTATTGGAAGACTAAACAGCTGGAGTCCAAACATAATGATTGTAGTCAGTGTCAAGCTCAAAGCCTGTTTTGGGATAGAGCTGATTGCCGACTGCATTGTCTTTGGCTGTTTCTAAGATAAGTCCGCAGGCAAGGGTTTCTTGGCAATGTTGCTTTGCACGCTCAATAAGTGCAACCGAAATGCCCTTGCCTCGCATCTCAGGCAATACAAATAAATCATTCAAAAGCCATAGCTTTTGCATACGGGTAGAGGAAAAAAGAGGGTACAGTTGCGTAAAACCGACTTGCCTGCCTGCCGTATCTGTAGCTATAAATATGATGGATTCATTTTGTATGATACGCGCCTGCAAAAAAGCAGTAGCTTGTGCCAAATCGGGTTCTTTTTGATAAAAAAGCCTGTACGCTTCAAAAAGTTTTGCCAACTCTGCTATATGGGTTAGCGTGGCAGTAAGGATAGGATATTCCATTTAGGCGGTTACTTTATTTTCACAATTATCTCTTTGGCACTCTCCATAGAAGACCAGAGAGTGATGCAAAATATTGAACTTCAAGAGTTCACTTATCATAGACTGGATATTTTGGACGCGCGGGTCGCAAAACTCTATCACTTTATGGCAAGTCGTACATATCAAATGGTCATGTTGCTTATAACCGTAGCTTTTTTCGTATTGGGCAAGATTTTGTCCAAATTGGTGCTTTGTAACTAAGTCGCACTCTACCAAAAGCTCAAGCGTGTTATATACGGTGGCTCTGCTCACTCTGTAGTTTTTGTTAGTCATGTCAATATACAAGTTTTCGGCATTGAAGTGTCCGCCTCTTGTATAGATTTCTTCCAAAATAGCAAATCGTTCGGGTGTTTTGCGAAGCTCTTTTTTCTCAAGATAAGCCACAAATATCTTGTTTACTTCTTCTATGATTTTTTGAGTGTCTTTCATACTTTGCTTATTTTGATTTTTGGGTACTGTCTTGTACGATTACAAAAACATCTTCTTTGGGCTTCGCCAAGTAATATTTTTCTCTGGCAAATTTTTCTAAGGCTTCCTCACTGTTGAAAAGTCCTTGATAATCGCGGGAGATTTCTTTGATTTTTTGCTCATAATAGATTTTGTCGTTTTTTAGCTTTTGCAATCTTTCGCGCCTCATAGATTGTGTAATGAGGTCGTTATTGTCCAAAAAAGCTATCCACACCACAAATATAACAAAAGCTATGAGGTAAAAATTTTTGAATATTTTAGGGATTTTCATATTAAAAAAAGTGAATGTCATACAAGCGTACAAAATTAGTTTTTTTTATTCAAAAAAGCTAAGGAACGAGTAGAAAATAAGGTGATAAAGATTTTGTGCGATATTTTGGGTTTAGGTAAGGCGCAATAGAAGCGCAAAGCCTTGTTTTGTAATGATTATTGCAACGAAACATAAGCGCAAAAGATGAACAAAATTAGCAAGTTATTTTTTACTCGTTCCTAACACTGCAAACAAAATATACACATCGGAAAGTGGTTTTGGGATAATCATGTACGTTTGGTGTCCACCAAACGTGGGCAATGACTCATGCCTCAACCCAGCCCTTCTCTAAATGGAGAAGGGCTAAAATTACTTTCCCAAGAAGTCTATTCTACAAGAGATTTGTTTGATAAATGTTCCTTGATAAATGATAAATGATAAATATGCGTAACTTTGCACTTCAATATTTCAATCTTACAATATGTCGTTACTCGTAGTGGGTTCAGTGGCTTTCGATGGCATCGAAACGCCCTTTGGCAGTGTAGAGCGCACCATAGGTGGCTCTGGCACTTTTATTTCTTTGTCGTCTTCTTACTTTACTGATGACGTAAAATTGGTAAGCGTGGTGGGCGGGGACTTTCCTGCCGACAAAATCGCTATGATGCATGGACATGGCATCAACACAGAAGGTCTGCAAATCAAGCAAGACGAAAAATCTTTTTATTGGAAAGGCAAATATCACATGGATTTGAACTCCCGCGATACACTTGTTACAGAGCTGAATGTACTCGCAGACTTTGACCCCATCATACCCGACAGCTATCAAGGCGTGGATTACTTGATACTTGGCAATTTGACTCCAAAGATACAACAAACCGTCATCGAACGCCTCCACAAACGCCCTAAGTTTATCCTCATGGACACCATGAACTTTTGGATGGAGATAGCTATGGACGACCTGAAGGTAACGCTCAAGATGGTAGATGCACTTTCTATCAATGACGAAGAAGCCCGCCAACTTTCGGGTGAATACTCGCTTGTAAAAGCGGCAAAGAAAATCATGGCGATGGGACCTCGCTATTTGATTATCAAAAAAGGTGAGCATGGCGCGTTGCTATTCTCAGAAGACCAGATTTTCTTCGCACCAGCTTTGCCATTGGAAGAAGTTTTCGACCCTACAGGCGCGGGCGATACTTTTGCGGGTGGCTTCATAGGCTATTTAGCCAAAACAGGCAATATCAGCTTTGAGAACATGAAATGTGCCTTGATTTATGCCTCTGTCATGGCATCTTTTTGTGTGAGTAAGTTTGGAACTGAAGCACTCGAATCTTTGGCTGAAGAAGCCGTAACAAAGCGCGTACAAGAGTTTGTAGATTTGGCGCAATTTGAGATAAGTATGTAATTTTGTAATTATTTAGCCCCCTGCCCCCTATTTTAGTGTTTTGGTAGGCAAGTTTAAATGCAAACTTACACAAAAACGGTTCTCTGACAATTTTTGTGGTAGTTTTTTTTGCTCAATAGGATAGGGTTTAAAACCCTATCCTATTGAGCAAAAAAGGCGTTTCTTAAATCTGAATTTGCTCAAAAAATGCTTCTCCACAAAAATTGTCAGACAACCACAAAAACTCCCCTTTGGGGCTGGGGGCTAAATAGTTACGTAATTTTAAATCATAACTGTACACATCAGGAAATAGTCTTGCATAAGGTTAATTTCTCATGTGTACATTATCAACTTGTTATTTCTTCTGCGTTATTGCGCTTTTTAATTAAAAAAGCTATCTTTGCGTATGCAATATGATGTGATTATTATTGGAGGAGGTATCGTAGGACTCGCTACTGCCTTGCACCTAAAGCAACAAAAGCCTGCACTGAAAGTGTTATTGCTTGAAAAAGAAAAACAACTTGCACAACATCAGACTGGACATAACTCTGGTGTGATTCACTCAGGCATTTATTACAAGCCAAATAGCCTGAAGGCGCAAAATTGTCTGAGAGGCTATAGACAGCTTTTAGACTTTTGCCAAACGCACCAAATCGCCCACGAGATTTGTGGCAAAGTCATCGTAGCCACAGATGCCAAAGAATTACCTGCTCTCGAAAACGTATTCCAAAGAGGGCAAGAAAATGGCTTGGAAGGATTGAAAAAGCTGAATGCGGAGCAAATCAAAGAATATGAACCGCACGTTACGGGGATTCAAGGTATTTTTGTACCTCAAACGGGCATTGTGGATTATATGCAAGTCAGTCTGAAGTATGCAGCGCTTTTCTCACAACTTGGGGGCGAAATACATACCAACGAAAAGGTACTTGATATTGCTTCAAATAAAGCAAAACCTGAAGTCTTTACTACCAAAACCTCTTATCAAGCCCAACTTGTGATAAATTGTGCTGGTTTGTATTCAGACAAGATTGCGTCTTATACAGTCAAAAATCTGGACACACGCATCATACCTTTCAGGGGCGAATACTTTGAGCTGAAGCCCGAAAAGCAATACTTAGTCAAGCACCTTGTCTATCCTGTCCCTGACCCAAGTTTTCCGTTTTTGGGCGTACACTTTACGCGCATGATACAAGGTGGCATAGAGGCAGGACCTAATGCAGTCTTTGCCTTCAGAAAAGAAGGTTACACCCGCACTTCTATCAATCTTCAAGAGCTGTGGGGTTCGGTAGCTTGGAAAGGGTTTCGCAAGGTAGCCGCCAAATATTGGCGTACAGGATTGGGGGAAATGTACCGTTCGTTTTCCAAAGCCGCCTTTACCAAAGCCCTCCAACGCCTTGTGCCTGAAATCCAAGAAGATGACCTCGTACCTGCAGGCGCAGGCGTGCGGGCGCAGGCGTGCGACAAGACAGGTGGTCTGCTTGATGATTTCAAAATCATAGAAGATGGATTGGCTATCCACGTCTTGAATGCGCCCTCGCCTGCCGCTACTTCTTCGCTCTCTATTGGGCAGTCGGTGGCTGAAATGGCTTTGAAACGTTTTTGATATTTTCTTTCAGACTACTGGTCAGTCTTAGTTAAATGTTCGTTTTTTTCGGTTGGCAATCCGCTTGCGGTTGTCAATCCGAAAAAAAGACCGCGAACAACTAAGAAAGACTGACTACTACTATACAATTTGTTATTTCGTATTTTTTATTTTCAACATTGCGGGTAAAGAAATAATCCGTTTATTTTTCTTTTTTTGTATGCTTGTCAAGGTCTTTAACCATTGACAACGTACAAAAAAAGAAAAATAGTTTTATATTTTTGTAACTATTTAGCTCCCAGCCCCAAAGGGGAGTTTTTGTGTAAGTTTGCATTTAAACTTGCCTACCAAAACACTAAAATAGGCGAAAATTGGAGATAATTCTCCCCTTTGGGGTAGGGGGCTAAATAGTTACGAAAATAGAAAGAGCAACCACAAGGGAGGGTTCCCTACATTTTTAATCTCCACTCCAGCTCACTTTCCAAAACCCACAAGAGGTG
>JAAFJK010000048.1 GCA_013298105.1 Cytophagales bacterium | reverse complement strand
TAATCTACTTCCGAATCGTATTGGATTTCGATAAGCATCAACTCGTCCTTGTCGGATTTTACCAAAATATCCACTCGGTTGTACTTGTCCTGCTCAGTCATTTTGTTTGCCTCACTCTCCAAAATTTCTTGGATTTTGACATCTATTTGGAGCAATTCACTCAAAAAACCCTCCAAGACATCAAAATTTGCTTTATCGCGCAATAGTTTTTTGATTGCCCAATCAAAACTTATGTATTTTCGGTTCATATTTTTAAGATTTTAGTTTATGCAAAGTTACAATTTTTTGTGTATTATCAACAAAGCGCGACATTTTTTAGGTTAATTCCCTATTTATGCAGTTTACAACTTATACCCTGAAATTAGAATAAAATTTTGAAAAAAATTTGGAGAATACAAAAATATACCCTATATTTGCAAAATTATACCTTTTCAACTTTAATAGTTAAATATATAAACAATGTTTAGACTAAAAATGTGAAAAGCACAAAAATTAAACAATAAAATATACATTGTTTGGTAATATCATAGCTAATTCGTCTATCGCTTCCGCACTCTAAGGCATAGCTTTAAGAGGGTGTGGGGCTTTTTTCGCTAAATTTGTAAAAAATCAAAAGTACATACTTTTTTTCATTTCTCATGGCAGTCAAGAAGAACAAAAAAATCCCCAGTGACTTTCGGACTATGACCATCAGTTTGGCATCTCCTGAGTCCATTCTCGATGCTTCGTATGGTGAAGTAACGCAACCCGAAACCATCAATTACAGGACATACAAGCCTGAAATGGGTGGACTTTTCTGTGAGCGTATCTTCGGACCTGTGAAGGACTGGGAGTGCCACTGCGGAAAATACAAGCGTATTCGCTACAAAGGTATTATCTGCGACAGATGTGGGGTAGAAGTTACGGAGAAAAAAGTAAGACGTGAGCGCATGGGACGTATCGAGCTGGTGGTACCTGTGGCGCATATCTGGTATTTCCGTTCATTGCCCAACAAAATTGGCTACCTTTTGGGCTTGCCTACCAAAAAACTCGACCAAATCATCTACTATGAGCGATATATCATCATTCAGACAGGTGTAATGGAAGACAAAGCCGTATCGGAGTTATTGAGTGAAGATGAATATTTGGATATTATCGAGAAGCTACCGCCCGATAACCAGCTTTTGCCAGACGAAGACCCCAATAAGTTCATAGCTAAAATGGGGGCTGAAGCTCTTGAGATGCTTTTGAAAAAGCTCAAACTTGATGAACTTTCCTACGAATTGCGCCATACGGCTTCTACAGATAAGTCCCAACAGCGCAAAGCGGAGGCTCTCAAGCGTTTGCGCGTGGTCGAGGCTTTCCGTGATTCGCAAGAACGCATCGAGAACCGCCCTGAATGGATGGTCGTGCGTATGGTGCCTGTGATTCCGCCCGAATTGCGTCCACTTGTACCTCTTGATGGCGGTCGTTTTGCTACTTCAGATTTGAATGACCTTTACAGAAGGGTAATTATTCGCAACAATCGCTTGAAGCGTTTAATTGACATCAAAGCTCCTGAAGTTATTTTGCGCAACGAAAAACGTATGTTGCAAGAAGCGGTAGATTCACTTTTTGATAACTCACGCAAAGTAAATGCAGTACGCGCAGACGGCAATCGTGCGTTGAAATCACTTTCTGATATGCTCAAAGGCAAGCAAGGACGTTTCCGTCAAAACTTGCTTGGTAAGCGTGTCGATTATTCAGGTCGTTCTGTTATTGTGGTGGGTCCCGAACTCAAATTGCACGAGTGCGGACTTCCCAAAGACATGGCGGCAGAGCTATTCAAACCGTTTGTTATCCGCAAATTGATTGAGCGTGGCATTGTAAAAACTGTAAAATCAGCCAAGAAAATTGTAGATAGAAAAGACCCTGTAGTGTGGGATATTTTGGAAAACGTATTGAAAGGACACCCTATCCTTCTCAACCGCGCGCCAACGCTCCACCGCTTAGGTATTCAGGCTTTTCAACCCAAATTGATAGAAGGCAAAGCAATTCAGTTGCACCCACTTGTTTGTACGGCATTCAATGCTGACTTTGATGGTGATCAAATGGCGGTTCACGTGCCACTCGGACCTGCGGCGGTGCTGGAGGCATCTGTATTGATGCTTTCTGCCCACAACATTTTGAACCCTGCGAATGGTTCGCCTATCACTGTACCCTCACAAGACATGGTGTTGGGGCTTTACTACCTCACAAAAGGCAGAAAAAGTACCCCCGAAGACCTTACTCCTGGAGATGGTAAACGCTTTTACTCTCCCGAAGAAGTAATCATAGCCGTAAACGAAAAACAAGTTTCAAAACACGCTATCATCAAAGTACGCGTGAATGTACGCAAAGAAAATGGCGACTTAGTACCAGAAATGGTAGAAACTGTAGCTGGGCGCGTACTATTCAATCAGCACGTACCTGCCGAAGTAGGTTATGTAAATGAACTACTGACCAAGAAAAAACTACAATCTATCATCTCTTATGTCTATAAGATTTGTGGCGTAGCGCGTACTGCCGCGTTCCTTGATGACATCAAGCGTTTGGGCTTCCAGACTGCCTACAAAGGTGGATTGTCTATCGGATTGGGAGATGTAAATATTCCTTCTGAAAAACACGATTTGGTGGCTACCGCCAAAGAACAAGTAGCAGAAGTAGTGATGAACTATGACCAAGGCTTTATCACAGACAGCGAACGTTACAATCAAACCATTGATATTTGGACAAAAACGAATAATAAAATTACAGAAATCTTGCTTAAGCAACTTGAGGAAGACCAAAAAGGATTCAACTCTATCTACATGATGATGCACTCTGGAGCGCGTGGTTCACGCGAACAGGTACGTCAGCTCGGCGGTATGCGTGGTCTGATGGCAAAACCACAAAAGAACTTGCAAGGTTCGGTAGGCGAGATTATCGAAAACCCTATCCTTTCAAACTTCAAAGAAGGTTTGGACGTAATTGAATACTTTATCTCTACACACGGTGCGCGTAAAGGTCTGGCTGATACAGCTTTGAAAACGGCTGATGCAGGTTATTTGACACGCCGCCTTGTGGACGTAGCACAAGACGTAATCATCACAGAAGAAGACTGTGGTACGCTTCGTGGCATTGCTATCTCGGCATTGAAAGATGACCAGGAGGAAATAGTAGAACCACTATCTGAGCGCATCTTGGGGCGTGTAGCAGTACACGACATCATCGACCCGCTTACAGACGAATTGCTCTTGCCTGCAGGTGAGGAAATCACTGAAGAAGTAGCGGCTAAAATAGACCAAACAAGCATCGAGTCTGTAGAAATTCGTTCTGCCCTTACCTGCGCTACACGCAGAGGGATATGCGTAAAATGCTACGGACGAAATCTTGCCATGAGCAAACTTGCCCAAAAAGGCGAGGCAGTAGGCGTTATCGCGGCACAATCTATTGGAGAACCAGGTACACAGCTTACGCTTCGTACATTCCACATAGGTGGTGTATCGACGAATATCTCGGTCGACCCTACTATCAAAGCAAAATTTGATGGTGTGGTGGATATTAGCATGGTGCGTACTGTTACAGGTACTGACCTTGAAGGCAACCCAAGCGAGGTAGTCGTAGGACGTACAGGAGAGATAAAACTCATGACGCATGACGGAAAGAAAATACTCTTTACTACAAACGTACCCTATGGGGCGTATATGCGCGTAAAAGACAAGCAAGAAGTCAAAAAAGGCGAATTGCTTTGCTTCTGGGACGCATACAATGCGGTTATTCTTTCTGAAGTAGCAGGTGTGGTACGTTTTGAAGGCGTAGAGGCAGACATTACTTCCAAAGAAGAAACAGATGACCAAACAGGCTTCCGCGAAATCGTAATCATAGAATCACGCGATAGGACTAAAACGCCTTCTATGATGATTGATATGCCCGATGGCACTTCACGCACATACAACTTGCCTGTAGGCGCACGCTTGTCTGTAAAAGAAGGCAAACAAGTAGAAACAGGCAGTGTACTTGCCAAGATAGCTCGCTCTACAGGTAAAACACGCGACATCACAGGTGGTCTTCCGCGCGTAACAGAGTTATTTGAAGCCCGTAACCCTTCCAATCCTGCAGTTGTTACGGAGATAGATGGGGTAGTGGCTTATGGCAACCAAAAACGTGGTAACAAAGAAATCATCATCGAATCGCGTGATGGTGTACGCCGCACTTACTTGGTTTCGCTTTCTAAGCATATCCTTGTACAAGAAAATGACTATGTGAAGGCTGGGCAACCGCTTTCAGATGGGGCTATCACACCTTCAGACATCTTGTCTATCAAAGGTCCGACTGCCGTACAAGAATATCTCGTAAACGAAATCCAAGAAGTTTATCGCCTGCAAGGTGTAAAAATCAACGATAAACACATTGAGATTATCGTGCGCCAGATGATGCAAAAAGTAGAAATCGTAGAACCGGGCGATACAAGTTTCTTGCCTGGACAGCTCGTAGATAAATTCACACTACAGACCGAAAACGATAAAATGCTGGACATGAAAATTGTCATAGACAAAGGCGATTCAGAAAAACTCAAACTCGGTATGATTGTTTCGGTACGCGACCTAAGAGATGAAAATTCAAGCCTCAAACGCCGCGACCTCAAAATCGTGAAAGTGCGCGAAGCTGAACCTTCTACTTCTAAGCCTACTTTGCAAGGTATTACGCAGTCTTCACTTGGTACAGAGAGCTTTATCTCGGCGGCTTCTTTCCAAGAAACTACCAAAGTACTCAGCGAAGCGGCTATCAACGGCAAACGCGACTACCTATTGGGCTTGAAAGAAAACGTAATCGTGGGACACCTAATCCCTGCGGGTACAGGTCTAAGAGATTATGAGCCTATAGAAGTTAGCTCAAAAGTTGACCAAGAACAACGCGAAAAACAACAAGAACGCACCTCGCGCAAAGAACGCGAACGCGAATATCAAAAATAACCAACTTGCCTGCCCACTGGGTAGGCAAGTTTTTTTATGTTTAAAACTTCCAAATACCTTGCCTGCCCATGCGTCTGTGTGGGTAGGCAAGGTATTAAACCTTGTTTTTTATTCCCTAAAAACCTACCACCTTATCTTTTCTACCCGCAGGCAAGTTTTTTATTTTTCAAGAAAAAAACGTATCTTTGTGTATAAAACCCGTTACGATATGCAAATTCAACCCAACATTGTAGAAATATACTTCAATATGCTACAAACCCTCAGTGCTGAAAACAAAAAAGCACTTGCCGAAAAGCTCTTAAACGAGGCTTCTAAAGTCCAAGAAACACCCAAGCCCAAAAGTATTTATGACTTTGCAGGGAAGTGGGAAGATGATAGAACAGCTGAAGAAATCATCGAGGACATATACAAAGGTAGATTCTCAACACGTATCATCGAACCCATGTAGGCTCTGAAATATGGTTTTACCTTGATAACCAACAACATAAGGCACTTTATACGCATAGAAAACATACTTTTGGAAGATTGGACGCTTACGTAAATCCCTAAAAAACCACTGCCTTTGCCGTATCTTTCCTACCCGCAGGCAAGATACAAAACCCTAAACCCCCAAAACAATGAAATTCCTATTTTCTCTCGCCTTGTTTCTTGCCTGCCTGACTTGCCTACAGGCACAGCCTACGCACCCGCCTCTTGACTCGGCTACACTTGCACAACAAAAGGAATATACAAGCATGGAGGAGGCTTTGAAGGCTGATCCATTGAAGGTTTATAAGTTGAATTTGAGTTGGAAAGGGTTAAAAGAAATTCCCCCTTCTATCGTACAGTTTCGTAATTTGCAGGTGTTGATATGTTTTCAAAATGAATTAAATATGGTACCTGACGAAATAGGTAATTTCTTAAACTTGAACAAATTAAATATCAATAGTAATAAATTGATAGACTTGCCTGCTACAATAGCCAATCTAAGTAATTTAATAGAATTATCTTTTTCTAACAATAAAATCACTAAGTTTACCAATGAAATATTGCTTCTTAACAAGCTAAAATACCTAAATTGCTCAAATAACAATTTAACTTCGTTACCTAATAAGTTAGGCAACCTGCGACATTTAATTGAATTAAATTGTCGTGCTAATAAATTAATCGAATTACCTGTTGAGATAGGCAACCTAAATAAATTAGAGTTTTTATATCTGCAACATAACAAATTGGTATATTTACCCAAAGAAATAGGGGACATAGTAGAATTAAAAGTATTGGATTGTGCTAATAACAATTTAGCATTTTTACCTGTCGAAATAGGAAAACTTATTTATTTAAAAGGTTTGGCTTTATCTGTAAATAAATTAACTTTTTTACCCAATGAAATTGGTAAGCTTGCCGAACTGAAAATATTGGAATGTGAACATAACCAATTAAGCTCTTTACCTATAGAAATTGGGTATCTTACAAATTTAACAACTTTAAAATGTGCGTCCAATCTATTAAAAGTCCTGACTGCAACAATAGGTAAACTCAATAATCTGATTTCATTAAGTTGTGATTCTAATCAATTAACCACTTTGCCTTCAGAAATAATCAATTGTACTAAATTAGAGTTTTTGAGTTGTAATTCAAATCAATTAACTACCTTGCCTGCCAATGTAGGTAAGTTGAGTAGATTGGGACAACTATATTCTGAGAAAAACCAATTTTCTGAAACCGAAAAACAACGTATCAAACAAGCTCTACCAAATTGTGAAGTAAAAATTTGACACTTTTCTCAAACCTGTTTTTTCTCAAAAAACCGCTATCTTTGCTTCTATGAATTATCAAGATTTTATAGAGCGCAACCCTGCCATTTTGGTAGGCAAGCCCATTATCAAAGGTACACGCATGAGTGTAGAACTTATTTTGCAGAAAATGTCTGAAGGAGCTACTATAGCAGATTTACTCAAGGCTTATCCACACCTTACCGAACAGCAAATTTATGCTGTTTTGGCGTATTCTGCACAATAAACTGAGAAAATACCACCTTTACCATAAAATATTCCTCTAAAAATATGAAACCTACCATAAATCGTTATACCTTTGAAAATCAACCTAAAGGCGGTGAACTTTGGAAAAATACAACCCCAAAGGAACGTTTAGTGGCATTAGAAAAATTACGCCAAATACACTTTAATTTAGCCACATTGGGAAAAAATGGAAAATCAAATAATTTAGAAGATATAGCCAACTTGCCTACAGCCTAATCCAAAAAAAAACTATCTTTCCTGCGGGCAGGCGAGATACTGAACCCCGTTTTTTTTTCCAAAAAAATTAAAATTACTTGAAAATTAAGCGGCTTTGGGCAATGCTTCGCCCTCAATAGTTTGCGCTTGATTTGGAGTAGCATGAAAATTTTGTGCAAATTGGGCAAAATAGGTATCTATAGATTCGCCTGTGAAGCTAATGTCTTGTATAGCCATTAGCTCTTGCCTGATTTGTGTTTCAGGTGTTGTATTCAGATAAGCATCAAGTGCTTCTAAAATTTGCTGTTGGGTAGTGGAAAACATATTTTTAAGATGGATTAGAGGTCTTATAACAAAAAGAACGTATAATTTGCGGATTGAGTTCCAACAAACAAATTGTAAAAAATAGGG
>JAAFJK010000016.1 GCA_013298105.1 Cytophagales bacterium | reverse complement strand
GCGATGAGATTGAAGGCGAGATAGGCGAAGAAACCGAAATTAGTGCCTTGCTCCAAAAAGCCAAAGAAAAACACCACAAAAGCATCGCAAGACTCATTTCTATAGCTGAAAATTTCCCCAAAGAATACGAAGAAGTAAAAGCAAGAATAGCCACCTCTCAACCTTCAACTCTCAACTCTCAACCTTCAAAAATCCCCGTTCTCGGCATCACAGGCACAGGCGGGGCAGGCAAGTCTTCCCTTGTCGATGAACTCGTGAGGCGTTATTTGATGGACTTTGGCGATAAAACCATTGCCGTAATTTCCGTAGACCCCTCAAGGCGTAGGTCAGGAGGCGCACTTTTGGGTGATAGGATTCGTATGAATAGCATCTCGAATGGGCGCGTATATATGCGTTCATTGGCTACCCGCCAATCGAATTTGGCTTTGAGCAAATACGTACAAGATGCGATAGATATTTGCAAATATGCGGGTTTTGATTTGATAGTAGTAGAAACTTCGGGCATTGGGCAATCTGATACAGAAATCATAGACCATTCAGACGCTTCGCTCTATGTGATGACCTCCGAATATGGCGCGGCAACGCAATTAGAGAAAATCGATATGCTCGACTTTGCGGACATTATTGCTATCAATAAATTTGATAAACGCGGTTCGTTAGACGCTATGCGAGATGTGAAAAAGCAATACAAACGCAATCGCAATTTGTGGGATACGCCTGATGAAGACTTGCCTATTTACGGCACGATTGCTTCACAATTCAATGATGTAGGCACAAACACGCTGTACCGCAAAATTATGGACAAATTGGTGGAAAAAACAGGCATTACGGCTATGCAATCCAACTTTGAATTGTCCGAAAAAATGTCCGAAAAAATCTACATCATTCCACCCGATAGAGTGCGTTATTTGGCTGAAATTGTAGAAACAAGCGAGGAATACGATAAATTCGTACAAGAACAAAGCAAAATAGCCCGCCAAATGTACCAACTCAAAGGCACTATAGACTTGCTTCGTTCCAGCATAGGCAAGCGCAAAATCGAGGTGGTAGAGCTATCGAATGACTTGGTTTCGGCTGTTTCGTACATTCAAGGCGAGCCTGAATATTTGAAAGATTTGATTGAAAAATACAACGAATTAGAAGAAGAATTGGACAATGAATGTAAGGAAATTTTGCAAGATTGGAATACCAAACTAAAACGCTACAAAGCAGAAAAATATCAATTTCAAGTGCGCGACAAAGTTATCGAGCAGGATTTGTATTATCACTCACTTTCAGGCACAAAAATTCCGAAAGTGTCCTTGCCTAAATACGAAGATTGGGGCGATATTTTGCGTTGGTGTTTGACTGAAAATAGCCCTGGATTTTTCCCTTATGCGGGTGGTGTATTCCCACTCAAGCGCGAGGGAGAAGACCCGACTCGTATGTTTGCAGGCGAGGGCGGACCCGAAAGAACGAACAAGCGTTTTCACTACGTTTCAAAAGGCTTGCCTGCCAAACGCCTCTCGACTGCCTTTGACTCGGTAACGCTCTATGGCGAAAATCCAGACCACAGACCCGATATTTATGGCAAAATAGGCAATTCAGGTGTAAGCGTGGCTACGCTTGATGATGCGAAAAAATTGTATTCGGGCTTTGATTTGTGCAATCCCAGCACTTCAGTTTCGATGACTATCAATGGTCCCGCGCCTATGATTTTGGCATTTTTTATGAATGCCGCCATCGACCAACAGTGCGAGCTTTATATCAAAAAAGAGGGTTTGACATTGCAAGTTGAAAATAAAATCAAAGAAATTTATAGGCAAAAAGGCATTGAACAACCTAAATACAATGCAAGCCCCAGCCCCCTAACCCCCGAAGGGGGAACAAATATGGTTGGTGGGCTTCTTCCTGAAGGCAATGATGGTTTAGGCTTGATGCTTTTAGGCGTTACGGGTGACCAAGTCTTGCCTAAAGATGTGTATGAAAAAATAAAAGCCTACGCCATTTCGCAAGTGCGCGGAACAGTACAAGCGGATATTTTGAAAGAAGACCAAGCGCAAAACACCTGCATTTTCAGCACAGAATTTGCCTTGCGTATGATGGGCGATATTCA
>JAAFJK010000621.1 GCA_013298105.1 Cytophagales bacterium | reverse complement strand
CGAGCGTTTTTTGTTTCATGCGTGAAGAAATGATGCGCTGAATGCCATCAAAAGCCCCGCCACAAATAAACAAAATGTTGTCGGTGCGCATGGGTACGAGTTTTTGCTCTGGGTGCTTTCTGCCTCCATGCGGAGGTACGTGCGCTACAGTGCCTTCGAGCATTTTCAAAAGGGCTTGTTGTACGCCTTCGCCTCCTACATCTCTTGTGATAGAGGGGTTGTCGCTTCGCCTTGATATTTTGTCAATCTCATCTATGTATATGATGCCGCGCTCGGCGCGTTCTACGTCTTGGTCTGCGGCATGAAGCAAAGCCGTAAGGACATTTTCTACATCTTCCCCTACATAGCCTGCCTCTGTAAGCACTGTGGCATCTGCTATCGCAAAAGGGACTTGCAATATTTTGGCGATAGTTTTGGCTAAATAGGTCTTGCCTGTGCCTGTTTCGCCTACGAGGAGAATATTAGATTTTTCAATCCAGACATCATCTGTCTCTTTTTCTTGATTCAGGCGTTTGTAATGGTTATAGACTGCCACCGCAAGTACACGCTTTGCATCATCTTGCCCCACGACATACTGGTCTAAATGCTCCTTCATATCGGCAGGTTTGATAAGTCGAAAAGAAGGAAGTGCAGAAGGTACTTTATTTTTGGGAGTCTGCAATTCGGCTTCCATGATATGGTAGGCTTGGACTATACAGCCATCGCAAATGTGTGCTTCTTCTCCCGAAACAAGCAAATCTACTTCTTTTTTAGGTTTTCCACAAAAGGAACAAATAATCTGAGGCATCTTTTGAAGTATTTACGATTTTTGATTTACGATTTACGATTTTTTCGGTTGGCAATCCGCTCGCGGTTGTCAATCCGAAAAAATGCACTGTAATTTTAGGGCAAAAATAGGTAGATTATCTAACATTCACAAATCTGGGCTACTACAGGCGGGCAGGCAAGGTTTGTATTTTCAACCATGCTTGCCTACCTTTGCACAAACAACTTGCCTACCCCAAAGCAGAGGCAACCAAAATGACCATGAACCCACTCTATTTTACGGCAGGTCCTGCCGCTACTTATCCCACTGTAGGCAAGCACCTTGCGCAAGCACTGCAAGACCAGATACCTTCTATCTCCCACCGAAGCAATCAATTCAGGAGTATTTATCAAGATACATTTGAGGGTTTGAAAGAACTTTTTGACTTGCCTGCGGGTTTTGGTGTGTTTTTCTTAGGTTCGGCTACCGAGATTTGGGAACGCCTTTTGCAAAATTGTGTGGAAGAAGCGGGTTTTCATTTAGTCAATGGCGCATTTTCAAAAAAATTTTATGACTTTGCGCATCTTTTACACAAAAAAGCCTTCAAACAAGAAGTTCCCTTCGGGCAAGGATTTTTGCCCGAAAACATCAACGTACATTACAAAGCCGAGATAATTGCCTTTACCCAAAACGAAACAAGTTCAGGAGTAGCCACGCCTGTCGAAACTATCCATCAAATCAAAGAACAAAATCCAGGACGGCTGGTAGTGGTTGATGCTGTTTCGTCTGCCCCCTATCCTATTTTCGATTTTACAAAAATAGATTCGATGTTTTTTTCTGTCCAAAAAGCCTTCGGACTGCCTGCAGGCTTGGGGGTTTGGATAGCGAACGAAAAATGTTTGGCAAAATCAGAACTGCTCGAAAGCAAAGGAATGCTCACTGGAGCATATACCAAACTTACCTCCCTTTGGAAATTTTTTGAGAAATTTGAAACGCCCGCTACGCCCAATGTGTTAGGTATTTACCTTTTGAACAAAGTCGTAAAAGATATGCTGGCGGTAGGCAAGGACGAGATACGTCAAGATACTGACCTCAAAGCGATTATGCTGTATGACTATCTCCGCGAGAGCGAACTTTTTGATGTATTTGTAGAAAATCCAGCCCACCAATCAAATACTGTCATAGTAGCCAACACCCGCAAACCCGCCAAACCCATCATAGATGCGCTTGCCAAAAAAGGTTTTATCATAGGCAGTGGCTACGAAAAATCGCGCGAACAAATACGGATAGCAAACTTTCCTGCCACCTCTGTAGAGCAAATGGAAAGTCTTATTGAGGCTATGCAGGATTTGGAAGAGCAGGGGACAGGGAACAGGGGACAGGGAACATTTATCATTTAACATTTATCGGTTCTTCAAAAGTTATTGTGGGCGTTTGCTTTTTCTTCAATAGACTTCTTGCGAAAGTGCTATTTCTGATACCTCAACCCTGCCCTTCTCCAAATGGAGAAGGGTTAAAAAGACTTTCGCAAGAAGTCTAATACCTTATATTTCAAATTTCGCAATAACTTTTGAAGAACCACATTTATCAAAAAAAACAGGGAACATTTAACATAAATTGTTAAATGTTCCCTGTTCTTTGTTAAATGTTCCTTGCTTATTTGATGATTACTTTGGTTACAGTTGCCTTGCCTGCCACTACAGTATGCAGGAAGTAAATACCAGTAGGTAAACTTTCTTTTACCCTAAACATTCCCCCTTCGGGAGTTAGGGAACATTCCTTGCCTTGTGCATTCAGCAGGCGGGCAGGCAAGTCGAGTTTGCCCTTGCCTACCGATATGCTAAACACGCCACTGTTCGGGTTAGGATAGACCATTACCTTGCCTGCCATACCTTCTACAAACACGATAGGCGAATACGTGAATTTACCATCAAAATCTACTTGGCGAAGCCTGTAATAACCATCATTTGGGTTGTTGGTTGATAGTTGATAGTTGATGGAATTGGTTGAATTTCCTGCCCCTTCTACAAAAGCAATTTTGCGGAAATTGATAGCATCTTCAGCTACTTCTACCTCAAAGCCCTTATTGTTGAG
>JAAFJK010000487.1 GCA_013298105.1 Cytophagales bacterium | reverse complement strand
ATAAGGCAGGACAGACGCACCCAGCAACACCCCAAAAAACATAGCAAAAAGCACTACTATAGCCGTTTCGGTCATGAACTGATAAAAAATCTCCCATTTTCCACCTCCCAGTGCTTTTCGAACGCCTACTTCTTTTGCCCTACGCATAGCTTGGGCAGTCGCCATGTTGATAAAATTGAAGCAGGCAGTAATGACCAAAAATGCGCCCACACTTCCCAAAATCCACAAAAGATGTGGAGGTACTCCTTTGCTGACGTAATGTTTATTCAGGTGCATAAGCCTGAGCGGGAGGAGGTCATGCACAAAGGTCTTATAATCTTTGGGGTGGTATTTTTTGGTAATTGATTCTATGTATATTTTTATTTGTGCTTCACTGAGAGAGGCAGGCAAGAGCGCGTAACAAGCATCGTCTGAATTTACATTGTCCCAGATAGGTTTTCCATCTTGGTTGTAGATAGAGCGCACACCATAGTTGGTATTTTTATTGGCTTCTAAGGTAGCAAACGAGATATAAAAACTATTTTTCATATCCGTATTCTCTTGGGGTTCTTTGAATATACCCACTACTTCAAGCAGGAGGCTATTTTGGACAATGACAGTTTTGCCCAAAGGATTTTCATTGCCAAAAAATAGCTTGGCAGTTTTTTCTGAAAGGGCTATTTTGTTGGGTGCTTTCAGTGAGTTCGGTGTGCCTATCTGCCAAGTAATAGTAAAAATATCAAAAAAAACAGGCTCTACGTATGACCCTTGTTTATTCACTTCTTTGAATTTTTTGACAATTTTACCATTTTTATCCTGAATACCAAAAAGCAAATTTTCTTCTACCATACACATAGTCGCTTTCGCGCCTTGTATATCTTCGCGAATCGCTTTGCTCATGTGTGGCGGTACACCTGTACTGTACCAAGGGTCGCCCCCTTGACTTTTAAAGATACTTGTAACTTGATAAATGTTATCAATTTTTTTGTGAAATGTATCAAAACTATGCTGGAATCTGATAAGCCAAAACATAATCAGCCCACAGGCAAGTCCAAGTGCCAAACCCAAAACATTCAACAGCGTATAAACCCGATTGCGCAAAACATTGCGCACAGCAACCACAAAATAATTTTTTAGCATACGATTTTATCTTTAACCTGTACTTACAGTTACCGAAAATATGCCAAAAACATAATACGTTCATTTTTAGTGTTTTAGCGCGGTTGGGCAGGCAAGGAATTGTCCGAAAGCAGACAGTAGGTACTTGTTTTTGGACAAATCGTGGTTTATTCAGTATCTATCTTTTTTTGGATTGACAACCGCAAGCGGATATTACTGTTTTGCGGCTTCAATCGTAGATACACCTTTCAACTATTCAGTGCAAACGTTTTTTATACTTTTTTTTGGGAAGTTATATTTTTGGATTTATCTTTAACCCCTTAAAACATAGCTCTCTGCATGAAACCCCAAAACCGTGTAATCATAGAAAACGTTACTCCTGAAATAAACGGAGGCAAGTACCCCGCCAAGCGTGTAGTGGGGCAATATCTGAATGTTACGGCAGACATCTTTGCCGATGGACATGATGTAGTAAAAGCGGATATATGCTACAAACATGAGTCCGAAAAAACGTGGCAACTTGCCTCCCTGACTGCCCTCGCAAATGATGCGTGGGAAGGACGTTTTTTGGTAGAAAAGCAAGGCTACTACCAATTCAAACTACGTGGCTGGATAGACCACGCCCTGAATTGGCAACATGGCATCGAGAAAAAGGTAAAAGATGGACAGCGTGTCCATGTAGAGCTTTGGGACGGTGTGCAGTACATCAAATTGCTTCAAAAAAATAAAGAAGCAAATGCAGTCCACAAAGCCTATTTTGCGCATTTGGCTGATATTTTTGAAAATGCCAAAGAGGACGAAACAAAATACAATGAAGCCGTAAAAGAGGCTCTCTCAAGTGCCTTACACCATATTTTTGAACAATATCCTTATCAACAATTCGTAACAGAATATGAAAATAATCTGCGCGTATATGTGGATAGGAAAAAAGCCCTTTTCAGCACTTGGTATGAGTTCTTTCCGCGCTCCGCTTCGCGTGAGGCAGGCAAGCATGGGACTTTCAAAGATTGCGAAAACCTACTGCCAAGAGTGGCAGAGATGGGCTTCGATACTTTGTATTTTCCGCCCGTACACCCTATAGGCATGGCGCACCGCAAAGGAAAAAACAACGCTACAGTCGCACAGGCAGGCGAGGTTGGTTCGCCTTGGGCTATCGGAGGCAAGGAAGGCGGACACAAAGATTTGCACCCCGAACTTGGCACACTCGAAGACTTCAAAAGCCTTATCAAAGCGGCAGAAAGTTATGGCATCGAGATAGCGATGGATTACGCGCTTCAGTGTTCTCCTGACCACCCTTACGTTACAGAACACCCCGCATGGTTCAAGTGGCGACCTGATGGCACTGTCCAATATGCCGAAAACCCACCCAAAAAATACCAAGACATCTTGCCTATTTACTTCGAAACCGAAGATTGGAAAGCTCTTTGGGAAGAATTGACAAGCATTTTGCTTTATTGGTGCGAAGTGGGCATCAAAATATTCAGGGTAGATAATCCACACACCAAAGCCTTTACTTTCTGGGAATATGCCATCGCTGAGGTCAAGAAAAAATATCCTGATACGCTCTTTTTGTCTGAAGCCTTTACGCGCCCGCGCGTAACACACGAATTAGCAAAAGTCGGCTTTACTCAAGCCTATACTTACTATACGTGGCGCAATACCAAAGCAGAGCTAATCCAATACATGAATGAGCTTTCGCAAGGCGCAGAGAAAGACTTTTTCAGACCTAACTTCTGGCCTAATACACCTGACATCAACCCTTACATTTTGCAAAGTGGCAATGAAGCTCTGATGTTGATTCGCTACTTCATGGCAGCGACTTTGAGTTCAAATTATGGTATGTATGGTCCTGTGTATGAGTTCAATGTCCACGCCGCGATGCCAGGCAAAGAGGAGTATTTGGATTCTGAAAAATACGAAGTAAAACTTTGGGATTGGGAAAAACAAACCAAAACGTCTATCCTTATCAAACTTGTAAATAAGGCGCGAAAAGAAAATGCGGCACTCCAAGAAACCAACAATTTTGTGAACTGTCCTATCTCTGACGATTATCTTTTTGGCTACTACAAACAAAGTCAAGACGGCTCAAATCACATACTTTGTGCTGTAAATCTTGACCCCCACAATAGGCGCGGAGGCACTATCCAAGTCCCTGTAGGCAAGTTGGGCATAGGTGCGAATGAAACATACATAGTTCACGACATCTTGACAGGCAATAGCTATCAATGGCGTGGAGAATACAATTATGTAGAACTTGACCCCTATTTCTTGCCTTTCCATCTTTTTAGGATTGAGAAAATGAGGTAAACCCCAAACGCCCACAAGTTTGTGGGCGTTTTTGATATTTTCCAAAACATCTATTTTATGAAATTAGCCATCATCACAGGCGGTACAAAAGGGATTGGCAAAGCCCTCGTCTATAAATTTGCAAGTCAAGGATTTGCCATAGCTACTTGTGCGCGTGGCAGGCAAGATTTGGAAGCATTGCAAACCGAAATAAAAGCACAATATAATGTACCAGTCTATTTTCAAGCGATTGATTTAGCCGAAAAGGAGCAAGTAAAAGCGTTTGGGGCATATATCCAAAACCTGCACTTGCCTGCCCAAGTGCTGATAAACAACGCAGGCATCTATAGCACAGGCGCACTTTTGACTGAAGATGCTCAAAATTTTGAAACCATGTGGCGTGTGAATGTAGAAAGTATTTATCACCTTACGCGCGAAATTGCGCCACTGATGGTAGCCCGTAGGCAAGGTCATATTTTTAATATCTGCTCGATAGCAAGCAATACGGCTTTTATAAACAATGGCAGTTATTGTACGACTAAGTTTGCCCTGTACGGTATGACCAAAGTTTTGCGCCAAGAACTGAAAAGTGAGGGCGTAAAGGTTACGGCAGTACTACCAGGCGCGACTTATACAGATAGCTGGAGCGGTTCAGACATAAATCCCGAAAGACTGATAGCCCCTGAAGACGTAGCTGAAGCCATTTATGCGACTTATCTGCTCTCTCCGCAGGCAGTAGTAGAAGAAATAACCATACGCCCACAGCTTGGGGACTTGTAAGAAAAAATATTTTGGTTGTTAAAAAGTTATTACGGAACAGGCTGTAGCACAGGCTTCCAGTCTGTCGTTTTCAAGTTATAAACAGGCTGGAAGCCTGTTCTACAGTTTTGCCTCCGCAATAACTTCGAAAAGTCAAAAATCGTAAGAAACAGAAATTAAATAACTTCATCTTTTTATATCTTGTCTTTTTAGCACGCGGATAGTGCAGATTTTCAGGTTTTAAAATGGTCGTCTGACAATCTTTGTGGAGAAGCATTTTTTGAGCAAGTT
>JAAFJK010000574.1 GCA_013298105.1 Cytophagales bacterium | reverse complement strand
CCCGCCTGCAAAGAGGCAGGCAAGATGAGCCTCGAAGGAAAAGAATATGAGGTACAAGATGGAGATGTGATGCACTTCCGCCATAATAGCTAAAAAAAACTTGCCTGCCCATGTACGCGCAGGGGCAGGCAAGAAAAAGTTTGGTTCTTAGAAAGTTATTAGACTTCTTGCGAAGGTGTTTTTTAAAGACCTCCCACCCTACCCTCTCTCCATTTTTGAGGGAGGGAAATTGACTTTCGCAAGAAGTCTATTACAGAATTAAGTCGTACAGCGAGTTTCCAACTCGCCATAACTTTCGAAGAACCTAATTTTCACAGAGGTAGGTAAGCACATGGACTGTAACAGCGCAGTTTTTACGCTTATTGCGCGATTTTTTCAGCCAATTTAAAGTGTTTCAGGGCTTCTTGTAAGATTTCGTCTTCTTGGTGTATGATAGGATAAAATCCTTCATTGCGCCATAATTGTTTGGCTATCAGGGCTTTGATATGAATAGTAATAATTTTTTTAGATTTTTCAATCTCTTGTTGAGTGGCTTTGATGCCTGCCTTGCCTGCCTCTGCCTGTAAGTCCTGCCACATTTTTTCGGTAACTTCAAATTGGGTTTTGAATTTTTCTAAGCCCATAGCTTGCAGGACTTTTTTGTGGTCTTCGGCATAATACATCGAGAATTGGCGTATGATATTCTGCTCATAGAGTTGATTCAGGTAAGTATATTTGGTGCTGTCAAGCGGCACAAAAATATCGGGCGTGATGCCTCCGCCACCATAGACTTTGCGCCCATGCGTGGTTTTGTATTCTTTTTTATCGTCAAATTTGATGCTATCTTTCGAATACATTTCGCCTTTTTCAAAACGCTTTTTGAGGTCGTCTGCATAGTTTTCAAACGGTTTTTGGATAGAGCGTCCACTAGGGGTATAGTATCTTGAGATAGTAAGGCGCAGTTCCGAGCCGTCCGAAAGGTCTATCGGCATTTGCACCAATCCTTTGCCAAACGAACGTCTGCCTACAATAAGGGCGCGGTCGTGGTCTTGCAAAGCCCCCGCCACAATCTCTGAGGCTGAAGCACTGTATTCGTTGATAAGCACTATCACAGCTCCTTTTTCAAAAACACCATTCACTTTTGCCTTTGAAACGGATTCGAAGCGTTTATTTTTGCCTTTAGTATATACGATTTTGCCATTCCCTGCGAGAAGTTCGTCAATCATGCTGATGGCTTTGTCCATGTAGCCACCAGGATTGTCGCGCAAATCAATCACAAGGCGTTTCATACCTTGTTTTATAAGTTTCTCAAGCCCTTTTTTGAACTCTGTATAAGTGGTACTGCTGAATCGTATGACTTTCAAAAAGCCTGTTTGCTCATCAAGCATCATAGCCACTTCTACGGAGTGGCTGACTATTTTATCTCTTATGATGACAAAATTGCGTGTTTGTTTTTCACCCCGCCTTAAGATGCCTAATTTTACTTTTGAGCCACGCTTGCCTCTTAATATTTTGAAAATCTTGCTTGTTTCGGGTTTGAAGCCCTTGCCTGCGATATTTTTATCATCAACTACTATGATTTTATCGCCTGCGCGTATGCCTGCTTGCTCCGAAGGACCGCCTGCTGTAGGCGCGACCACGTGAAGCGTATCTCTAAAAATATTAAATTCTACACCAATGCCTTCAAAGTCGCCCTCAAGTTGTGATTGCGCAAGCGGCACATCACTTGTGGCAATATAGGAACTATGCGGGTCGAGTTTTTCTAAAAGTTTGTCGATGGTATAGTTCAGGAGATTGTCCATGTTCACAGTGTCCACATAGCTTTTGTCTATGTAGGCAAGGATTTCTTTGAGTTTTTGGTGTCCTTCGCTGGCTTTTTGGCTGGTTCTGCCAAACATAGTCGCGCCCAAAAAAATGCCACTTGCCAGCACCAAAGTCCACAAAAGCGGGTTCAAGATTTGTTTGAATGTATTTTTGATAGGATTTTCTTCTTGCATACGCTATAGGTCGTGATAAAAAAGCAAAGTTACAATAAAATGAATAAAAAAACGGAATCTTTCATAACCCCTAAAAAGTAGTTTACACTTTTTTCCTTAAACCTATAAGGTCTTTAAAGACCTTATAGGTTTAAAAAACTGATAATGAGCTATTTATCAAAAAATTATGTTTTTAAAAGACTTTTCAAAACCACTTTCAGATTCATACATTCAAAAAGTATAAACTGATAAATGAAAGATGCCCGTTTACGTTTGTAAAGTTCACAGTCTGCGCCTTCGCACCACCTACCAAAAATAGAAAAATCAATGCGAGGGTAAAAACGAAAACTTTTGTTGAAAAATGATTGAAAATGAAACAATATGTTTAAAAACTTGTTAAGCACCACAAAGATATGTTCTCAAAATAAGACCTCCCAATATATATTTTTGGTGCAATATGTGAGAGGTAAATGAGTTTAAAAAATTGTTTATCAATAACTTACAGACTATATTATTTTTTGTTAAGAAGTAAATAGACGATTTTTCCAGAAAAATAACAGCAACTCAAAATGACCTACAAAAGTTACGAGAAAATAGCTGAAAGCACAGAAGAATATGCTTTTGATGCACAAAATTACAGGCTTTTGCAAAAGTGGGATTGGGTAATAACTGAAAAGATACATGGCGCAAACTTTTGCATCATTTTCACGCCCGATACTATCCAATACGCCAAACGAAAAGAAATCTTGACAGAAACAGATGATTTTTTTGACTACCGCGAGGCATTGGCAGGCAAGGAAAAGCGTTTGCAAGATTTGGCAGATAGTGTGCGAAACGAACAACCTGAAGCGCACACAGTATTGGTGTATGGAGAACTTTTCGGAGGTGGCTATCCACACCCTGAAGTTCCTGCCTTGCCTGCCACGTTGGTACAAACGGGCGTTTATTACGCGCCTCGTGTGGAGTTTTGTATATTTGATGTGGCTTATCAGACCGAAAATGAAACTGTAACCTACCTTGCCTACCCCGATATGCAAAGACACTGCAAAGCCTCCGCGCTTTTCTATAGCTTCGCGCTTTGGGTAGGCAAGTGGCAGGACGCATGGAAGTATGACATACATTTTCAAAGTACCTTGCCTGCCCTGCTCGGTTATCCTGCCTTGCCTGCCAATCTCGCAGAAGGAGTAGTTTTGAAGCCACTTTTGAACCAATACATAGACACACCAAAAGGCAAAGTTCGCCCTATTTTCAAACGAAAGATTGAGCAGTTTGCAGAAACACAATACCAACAAGCTACAGGTACACAAGGCACTTTCTTGGAACTTTCGCAAGCCATACTCGCTATGCTTACTATGAATAGATTGCAAAATGCGCGCTCAAAAGTAGGCAAGGGAAAAGAACATATTTATGCGCTTGTGGAAGCAGACATTCAAGCCGAGATTGCACAAAAACACGCGAAAATATGGCAAAAAACACCCCAAAAACAACGAACCGCGCTCATGGGGCAGGCAAGGCAGGCATTTGAAAAACTTTGGGACGTGCGTTGGTAGCCAAAAAGCCTTGCCTGCCCATTACTTCAATCCCAAATTATGAATGTCAAAATTATGAAAATGAGTGTTTTTTTTTAGCAACTAAGAGATTACTTATAAAAAAAATAAATAATTTAAAATATTATTTTGTAGTTCGAAAAGAATCAACTAACTTTGCACTCCAATTTAAACGCCCATCCGTAAGGATATGATGACAGACCCTATAGCAGACTACCTAACGCGCCTTCGCAACGCCATCAAAGCGCGCCATAGAATCGTAGAAATCCCTGCTTCCAAACTCAAAAAAGAAATTACCCGCGTATTGTATGAGAAGGGCTACATACAAAGCTACAAATTCGAGGATACAAACGTACAAGGTACTATCAAAGTTGCACTTAAGTATAACCCCGAAACACGCGAATCCGCTATACTTTCCCTCCAGAGAGTGAGCCGCCCAGGTCTTCGTAAATATGCCGCCGCAGACGAACTGCCCCGCGTATTGAATGGACTTGGTATAGCTATCCTCTCTACTTCCAAAGGTGTAATGACCGAAAAAGAAGCCCGCAAGGATAATATAGGGGGAGAAGTATTGTGTTATGTTTACTAAGTGTTAAAAACCCCTTAAAACCATGTCAAGGATAGGAAAAAAAGTGATTGAGCTTCCTGCCAAAGTGTCTATATCAGTCGACAACGCCAATGTTGTTACGGTAAAAGGACCCAAAGGAACGCTCTCCCAGCAGATAGATGCCGACATCAAAGTTGTGCTGGACGAAAACCAACTAACCGTAGAACGCCCTACAGACCAAAAACGCCACAGAGCCATGCATGGACTCTACAGAGCGTTGATAAACAACATGGTCATAGGTGTAACAGACGGATACAAAATCGAACTCGAAATAGTGGGTGTAGGTTACAAAGCAACTGCAAACAACAATGTGTTTGAGTTTAGCTTAGGATACTCACATACTATTTTCTTCGCTGTTCCCAAAGAGATAACCATTGGTGCTGTTACTGAAAAGGGTAAAAACCCTATAGTAAGTATGGAAGGCATCGACAAGCAACTCGTTGGACAAATAGCCGCGAAGATTAAATCATTGCGCCCTGTAGAACCTTACAAAGGTAAAGGTGTTCGTGTACTTGGCGAAACTGTACGTAGAAAAGCTGGTAAAACCGCGTCTAAGAAATAACCACTAAAAATATGGCAACTATTCGAGAATCTCGCAGAACCCGTATCAAGAAAATGATACGCAAGCGCGTAGAAGGTACGCAGGAAAGACCCCGCTTAAGCGTGTTTCGTTCAAATACCGCTATCTATGCGCAAATTATAGATGACAGAAAAGGCATTACACTCGTAAGTGCTTCATCTATAGACATTGACAAAGCTTCTAAATCTATCAATATAGATAAGTCTAAAAAAGTAGGACTTGCAATCGCTCAAAAAGCTAAAGACAAAGGAATCGCCAAAGTCGCATTCGACCGTAACGGATACTTATATCATGGAAAAGTAAAAGCCTTAGCCGAAGGCGCAAGAGAAGGCGGGTTAGAATTTTAACACATCACGAACCACATGAATCAAGAATTGTTAAGAGCCCGCACAGTTAGGCAGGCAGATACGGATAAACTGAAAGATACCGTAGTGGCTATCAACCGCGTAGCGAAAGTAGTAAAAGGTGGACGTAGGTTCAGCTTCTCGGCTATCGTAGTGGTAGGTGATGGTAACGGCATAGTAGGCTATGGCTTAGGTAAAGCAAACGAAGTAACAGACGCTATCAACAAAGGCATCGAAGATGCTAAGAAAAATTTGGTGCGTGTGCCTTTGCTCAAAACCTCTATCCCACATGATGTAATAGGAAAATACAGCGGAGGTTTTGTGCTTATCAAGCCCGCCGCGCCTGGTACAGGTGTTATAGCAGGTGGTGCGATGCGTGCCGTATTAGAAAGTGCTGGTATCAAAGATGTATTGGCAAAATCTAAAGGCTCATCAAACCCTCACAACGTAGTGAAAGCTACCATAGATGCGCTTTTGCATTTGAAATCTCCGCACATGGTTGCACAACAACGCGGTGTATCGTTATCAAAAGTATTTAACGGATAACATTTCAGCTTCTGAAATGTATTAAACTAAACTCAACATGAGCAAAGTAAGAATCAAACAAGTACGCAGTACGATAAAATGCACCGAAAACCAAAAACGCACTATACAAGCACTTGGACTCGGAAAAATCAACCGTACTAAGGAGGTAGAAAATACACCTCAAATCGCAGGTATGATATCAAAAGTAGCACACCTGATAGAAGTAGAGAACATTTAAGCTACGTGCTTGCCTACACAGGCAAGCATATAACATTTGAAAAACATGAAACTCCATACACTAAAACCTGCCGCTGGTTCTACAAAAACCAACAAACGCTTAGGACGCGGACAAGGCTCTAACAGAGGTGGTACATCTACTCGCGGACACAAAGGTGCGCAATCTCGCTCTGGCTATAGCCGCAAAGTGGGATTTGAGGGTGGACAAATGCCTTTACAACGCCGATTGCCCAAATTTGGATTCAACAATATCCATCGTGTCGAATACAAGCCCATCAACTTGCAAGACATTCAAAAATTGGTAGATGCGTTTAACGTAACTGCCATCGATTTGGAAGTATTGCGCACGCACGGCTTGGTAGGCAAGAACGACCTCGTGAAAATTTTGGCTAATGGCGAGCTTACAGCAAATGTACAAATCAAAGCTCACGCATTCTCAAAAACAGCTATAGAAGCTATTGAGAAAGCGGGAGGAAAGCACGAAATCATCAACAAGTAACGAAAAAGTAACGTAAATCCTCGCGGGTTTGCGTTGCTTTTATGTCTTTGAATATGAAAAAGTTTATAGAAACCATCAAGAATATCTTTTCTATCAAAGAATTGAGGGATAGAATCATCTATACCCTACTTCTTTTGGTAGTTTTTCGTTTAGGTTGTTATATCGTACTGCCTGGTATCGAGCCAAGTCTTTTGCAAAAAGAGGCTTCTAATGGCTTGTTTGGTATGTTGAATACCTTTTTGGGTGGTGCGTTTACCAAATCTGCGATATTCGCCTTGGGTATCATGCCCTATATATCTGCCTCTATCATTGTGCAGTTATTGCAAGTGGCATTGCCAAGTTTCCAAAAAATGCAACAAGATGACTCCGGACGCAAGCAACTTACCCAAGTTACACGCTACCTTACTATAGTCATTACTTTGGCGCAGTCTTTTGGATATTTGACTACTACAGTCCCACGCGAAGCAGTATTAGTAAATTACAACTTTTTCATATTCTCCTCTATGATTATACTTACAGGTGGCACTATGTTCACTATGTGGTTAGGAGAGAGGATTACAGAGAAAGGGCTGGGCAATGGTACTTCTATGCTGATTATGATTGGTATAGTATCGCGTTTCCCGATTGCGCTCTTGAAAGAAGCTGATTTGCGCAAAGACATGATTCTGATTTTCATAATTGAAATGGTGGTATTGTTCTTTGTGGTGATGGGTGTAGTGCTTATTACACAAGCGATACGCAAAATACCTATTCAATACGCACGTCAGGTCGTGGGAGGCAAGATTATGGGCGGACAACGCCAATATTTGCCCCTCAAGCTGAACTCTGCGGGTGTAATGCCTATCATTTTTGCACAATCTTTGATGTTTTTGCCAGGTATCATTGCGCAAGCATTCCCTGAAAACAATATAGCAGTGTGGATTGGTGTGAATGTATCTCAACCATACAGTGCAGGATATGCAATTTTATCAGTATTACTCATCATTGTATTTACGTATTTTTATACAGCCATACAAGTCGATCCAGTAAGAATGTCGGAAGACATCAAACGCAACAACGGATTCATACCTGGAGTAAAACCCGGACCGCCTACTTCTGACCATATCGATGATGTATTGTCAAAAATTACCTTACCAGGCGCGTTATTCTTAGCCGCTATAGCTATCATGCCTATATTTGCAAAAGCTATGGGCGTAGGCGAGGAGTTTGCTTCTTTTTATGGTGGAACTTCATTGCTTATATTGGTTGGGGTGGTATTGGATACACTACAACAAATCAATAGCTTCTTGCTTATGAAAAAGTATGAAGGTTTGATGGAATCTGGCAAAGTAAAAGGTCGTTCTCAAGATATGGCGGTAGCTCAATAATTATGGCAAAACAGATTTTCTATAAAACAAAAGAGGACATTGAGCTAATTCGTCAGAGTGCTACTATCTTAGGCAAACTACATGGCGAATTAGCCAAGATGATTAAAGTAGGCGTGCAAACAATTACTTTAGACAAATTTGCGGACGAATATATAAAAGACCATAACGGAATACCATCATTCAAAAACTACAATGGCTTTCCTAATGCACTTTGTATCTCTGTCAATGATGCGGTAGTACATGGATTACCAAGCGAGTACGAACTAAAAGAAGGTGATGTAATAAGCGTAGATTGTGGCGTTTTATACAAAGGATTTCACAGTGATTCAGCTTATACACACGCAGTGGGAGAAATAAAACCCGAAACTGCCGAATTGCTAAGAGTTACCAAAGAGAGCCTTTATCTGGCAATCGCTGAAGTAAAACAAGGCAATAGACTGGGAGATGTGGGCTACGCGGTTCAAAGACACGCAGAAAAACACGGCTTCACAGTAGTACGTGAATTGGTAGGACATGGCATAGGACGAAAACTCCACGAAGAACCGCAAGTGCCTAATTATGGCAAAAGAGGCAATGGCGTAATTTTTCGTGAAGGATTGGTATTGGCAATAGAACCTATGATAAACTTAGGGCAAAGGTTCATAGAGCAAATAGCCGATGGTACAGTCCGCACTATAGACCGCAAACCCTCTGCACATTTTGAACACACTGTCGCCATCATAGGAGGCAAGTGTGAAGTCCTTACAACTTTTGATTATATAGAAAAAAACTAAAAATATGGCAAAGCAACCTTCTATCGAGCAAGACGGAACAATTCTGGAGGCACTCTCAAACGCAATGTTTAGAGTAGAACTCCCGAATGGACACGAAGTGATTGCGCACATCTCAGGCAAGATGCGTATGAATTTCATCAAAATCTTGCCAGGCGATAAAGTAAAACTTGAAATGTCCCCTTATGACCTGAGCAAAGGACGCATTACCTACCGATACAAGTAAAAAGAGAATTGTGAATGAGTGAGCGAGTGAATGTGTTTGAATTATACTAATAATAAAAGAACATTTGGTAAATCTTTTCATTTTTAGTATAGTAAGCGTAAATCGTAAATCAAAAAACGTAAATCGCTTTCACCTCCAACTACCCACTCTCACTTCCCAACTCCCTACTCAAAAATTCATAATCTTTAACTCAATTTTTCGTATGAAAGTAAAATCATCAGTGAAAAAGAGAAGCGTGGACTGCAAAGTAATTCGCAGGAAAGGCAAGCTCTACGTTATCAACAAAAAAAACCCACGTTATAAACAAAGACAAGGATAATT
Source organism: Cytophagales bacterium (assembly GCA_013298105.1). Taxonomy (GTDB): domain Bacteria; phylum Bacteroidota; class Bacteroidia; order Cytophagales; family Microscillaceae; genus RDXI01. Next base: position 4,250 of record JAAFJK010000574.1, on the reverse strand, counting down.
ATGGCAAGGATCGCTGGGGTTGATATACCCGACAAAAAAAGGGGCGAAATTGCCCTTACCTACATCTACGGCATCGGTCGTAATACTGCACGCACTATACTCGAAAAGGCGAATATTGACTTAAGCAAGAAAATTTCGCAATGGAGTGATGATGAAATGAACGCGGTTCGTAACATTATAGCGGCTGAATATAGAGTAGAAGGTCAGCTTCGCTCTGAAATACAGCTAAGCATTAAACGCTTGATGGACATTGGTTGCTATAGAGGTATCCGCCACCGTAAAGGTTTGCCTGTACGTGGTCAGAAAACCAAAAACAACTCGCGCACGCGCAAAGGTAAACGTAAGACAGTAGCAAACAAGAAAAAAGCTACTAAGTAATCTCATCACTATCTTGTTTTCTATAAAAACATGAGCCAAAAAAGAAAAGATAAAGCTAAAAAGCGTGTAGTAGTAGTAACTGCAGAAGGGCAGGTACACATCAAGGCTTCTTTCAATAACATCATCATCTCTGTTACCAACATGACAGGGCAGGTTATCTCTTGGGCTTCTGCGGGACGCATGGGCTTCAAGGGTTCTAAAAAGAACACGCCTTACGCGGCGCAAGTAGCCGCCAAAAGTTGCGGAGAATTAGCGCACTCGCTCGGACTTCGCAAAGTAGAAGTTTTCGTAAAAGGACCTGGTGCAGGTCGTGAATCAGCTATTCGTAGCATTCAAGGTTGCAACATCGATGTTACAGCTATTTATGATGTAACTCCTCTTCCTCACAACGGTTGTCGCCCTCCAAAACGTAGGAGAGTGTAACTTAGTTATTATTATCACGTCAAGCTAAACAAAAAATATGGCAAGATATACAGGCCCGAAAGTAAAAATATCACGTCGCTTTGGAGAACCCGTACTTGGTACGGGCAAAGCCCTACAAAGGAAAAATTACCCTCCTGGACAACATGGCAAGGGTAAACGCCGTAAGCAATCTGAATACGCAATCCAACTTGCTGAGAAGCAAAAAGCCAAATATACTTATGGTGTATTGGAGCGTCAATTTGCTAAATTATTCAATAAAGCGTTGCACAAAGAAGGTATCACAGGCGAAAACCTATTGAAGTACCTTGAAGCGCGTTTGGATAATACAGTCTATAGATTGGGCATCGCACCCACACGTCGTGGTGCGCGTCAATTAGTAGGTCACAAACACATCTTGGTAAACGGAGAGATAGTAAATATACCTTCTTATAGCCTAAAACCAGGTGATGTAGTGTCTGTACGTGAAAAATCTAAGTCTTTGGAAATTGTAACGAACAGCCTCGCGGGGCATAGCGCACGCAATTTCAACTGGCTTGAATGGGACACTACCCAGATGGCAGGCAAGTTTGTATCTTATCCGTCATTGGAGCAAATAGTAGAACTTGAAAAGATACAAGTACAGCGCATCGTCGAATTGTACTCTAAGTAATTTTTAGCCCTCAACTACCTAAAACTATGTTACCATTCCAAAAGCCTGAAAAAGTAGTGATGGAAAAAACCACAGACTTTCACGGCTCATTCGAGTTCAAACCATTAGAGCGTGGCTATGGCGTTACGATAGGCAACGCTATCAGGCGCGTATTGCTCTCTGCTTTAGAAGGGTATGCTATTTGTGGTATCCGTATCAATGGAGTGTCGCATGAGTTCTCCTCTATAGTAGGAGTGGTGGAAGATGTAACGGACATTATCCTGAACTTAAAACAAGTTCGATTCAAGAGAGTATCTGAAGTGAGTGAGCATAAAATCTCTATCCACATCAGCAACCAAGCTACCTTTACGGCAGGCGACATTGCCAAATTTACGGGCGTTTATGAAATATTAAACCCCGATATGGTAATTTGCCACTTAGATGAAACGGTAGAACTCGAACTGGACTTGTACATAGACAAAGGGCGCGGGTACTTAGTGGCAGAGGAACAAAAACCGATGGATCAAGCCATAGGCTATATTCCGATTGATTCTATTTTTACGCCAGTTAAAAACGTACAGTATGCTGTCGAAAACACGCGTGTTGAGCAACGTACTGACTACGAAAAACTGACCTTGAACATAGAAACTGACGGCTCTGTCCACCCAGAAGATGCTTTGAAAGCTACCGCACAAGTGTTGATTCAACACTTCTTGCTGTTCTCTGACCAAACGATTACGATGGAAACCACCCGTAAGGAAGAAACAGAAGAAGTTGACGAACATTTCTTGCATATGCGCAAGCTCCTCAAAACATCTATCAGCGACCTCGAGCTATCTGTACGCGCTTACAACTGTTTGAAGTCTGCGGACATCAGAAACTTGGGCGACCTCGTAAAACTTGAAATCGCGGACATGATGAAGTTCCGCAACTTCGGTAAAAAATCACTCACTGAGCTTGAACAGCTTGTTTCGGACAAAAACCTTACTTTTGGCATGGACGTAAGCAAGTATAAACTCGACGAGGACTAAGACTTTCATTTAATTGATATGAGACACGGTAAAAAAATAAATCACCTCGGTAGGACTGCCTCGCACAGAAGGGCTTTGCTATCTAATATGGCTGCCGCTTTGATATTGCGTAAACGCATCACGACTACTGTCGCCAAAGCCAAAGCTCTCCGAAAATACATCGAGCCTTTGCTTACTCGTGCAAAAGATAACACGACGCACTCACGCCGTACCGTATTTTCGTACCTCAATCACAAAGAACCTGTGAAGGAACTTTTTGATAATATCGCTGGAAAAATAGCCGACCGCCCAGGCGGATATACGCGCATCATCAAACTTGGTATGCGTAAAGGCGATGGCGCGGAAATTTGTATGATGGAGCTGGTAGATTTTAACGAAACTTTGTTGAAATCTGAAGAAGCCGTTAAAACCAAAACACGCCGTAGCCGCAGAGGTAAAGGAGGAAAGAAAGATGAAACTTCCGCTACTGAAGTTAATGAAACTACAGAAGCAAAAGTGGAAACTGAAATCAACGAAGAGAAAACAGCCTAAGCTGACATCTCTAAACTATAAAAGCGTTGCTATTTTCTATAGCAACGTTTTTTGTTGTAAATATACATCAAACAAGCCCTGACATAAACCATGAATACGCCCACTCGTACCGAACTTGCCGAACTTGGCGAATTTGGATTGATAGATAGACTTGCCAAAAATATCTTGCCTGCCCTCCCCGAAACCTTCAAAGGAATTGGAGATGATTGTGCAGTGCTGGACTATGGAGGCGAAGAATTTACGCTTATTTCTACAGATATGCTTGTAGAAGGGGTGCATTTTGACCTTGCCTACTGCCCACTGAAGCATTTGGGGCATAAAGCCGTTTCGGTAAATGTATCGGATATAGTCGCCATGAATGGCACGCCTTTGCATATAACTGTTGGTTTGGCATTGAGCAATCGTTTTTCAGTAGAAGCCATAGAAGAACTTTATGCGGGTATGGCGGCGGCTTGCAAAGATTACAAGATTGATTTGGTGGGAGGTGATACCACATCTTCGCGCAGTGGATTGGTCATTTCTATCACTGTCGTAGGCAAGGTAGGCAAGGATAAAGTAGCCTATCGCAGTGGCGCGAATGTACATGACGTGCTTTGTGTTACGGGAGATTTGGGTGGGGCGTATCTCGGTTTGCAGATGCTTGAGCGCGAAAAACAAGTTTTTGTTTCCAATCCTACCGTTCAGCCTGAGCTGGCAGGCAAGGATTATATCCTCCAAAGACAACTCAAACCGATAGCGCGTACAGATTTTATGTATGATTTGAAAGAGGCGGGCGTAGTGCCTACAGCTATGATTGATATTTCTGATGGATTGGCTTCGGAGGTCATGCACCTTTGCAAAAACTCCAAAGTCGGTATGGTCATTTTTGAAGAAAAATTGCCAATAGATGAATCTGCTATGGAAACTGCCCGCGACCTGAATCTTGACATCACGACTTGTGCGCTACATGGAGGCGAGGACTATGAACTCCTTTTTACTATTCGTCCACAGGATTTTGAAAAGCTCAAAAACAGTCCACACATCACAGCCATAGGGTATTGCTTGCCTGCCGAAGACGGTATTTGGCTCAATACACTGAATAATAACCACGTGAAACTTACTGCACAGGGCTGGGCGCATTTTTAATTATGGTCGTGTTCTAAGTATATGACAAAATTTGATTAGCGAAGTTAATTTTCTGAATATCAGCTTGTTGGAATGCTTCTTGTAAACAGTCAAACCCATATTTAAAGAAAGAGTACATGGGTTGTTTGGTGGAA
>JAAFJK010000186.1 GCA_013298105.1 Cytophagales bacterium | reverse complement strand
TGAAGGCTTCAAAAGACAAGTCTTGGTGGGTGTGGGCAGGCAAAGCGAGGGCAGGTCTTGGCGGTCGTTTGTGAGCAGGCAGGCAGGCAAGGCAGGGGCGGTCTTGGCGGTGTGTGAGCAGGCAGGCAAGGTGGGGGCAGGTCTTGGCGGTGTGTGAGCAGGCAGGCAAGGTGGGGGCAAAACTGAAACATCAACAACATCAACACTTTTTTAGAAAACATCAACAACAAAAAAGCCTTCTATTGGCTGTAAACCTCATTTGTTGAAGTTGTTGATAAAGTTGATAAAAATAAGGGTACTTGAAATTTTATCAAAAAGAAAAGGTTGTAGGTTATTTGGACAGGTTGTAACTTACTTTTTATAAACCTACAACCTTAAAAACCTCCTAATTGATATTGTTAAGCCTGTTTTTATATAAAAGGTTGTAGGTTGTAACTTATTATTCAGAAAGTATTGTAAAAACTTGATTTTCTTTATAGTAAGAAATAAATCATTGATTATGAATGTTTTAGTAAGATATTATCAAAAATAGTAAGAAAATAGTAAAATATTTATAGTATAAGTAATTGATTATGAGTGTTTTAGTAAAATAGTAAATTTTTTCCTTATTGAATAGATAAGGGGGGATAAAATATACAAAAAGAATTATGAAGGGCTGTAAAAAAAGGGCTTATATCAACAAAAATAAACGAATATTTTGTGAAAAAAAACGAAGTTTAGCCCCAAACAAACGAGTAATTTTTTTATATCCTATCATAAAAACCGCCTCCACACCTATTTTGAGAGGTTTGCAAAAAAAATAGCCACTTCTGAAAAAATCAAAAGTGGCAAGTAGAATTAAAAAGCTATTTTTACAAGATTTTTTGAAAACCCCCAATACAGGTTTTTGAAGTGCTTTTTTGGGTAATGAAGTCGTCAAAAAGTCGCCAAAAAAACGAAAAAACACCCTAAAAAAACGAATTTTTTGGTTGATTTTTGGCGACTTGCATAAGGCAAAACCTCAAAAACAGCGTTTCTGGGCTGTATGAGCGGTTTTTAGAGGCTTCTATTTATTAACGCTGCATTAACAGCATTTTTTAATAGTTTGCCATAGCTTTGCTAAAATTAAAAACCTTGTATGCGTTACTTTTTTGTCTTGGCAAGTTTTACTTGTCTATTTTTGCACAGCAGTTGTGCGCGTTATCAGCTTTACAGCTTCAGGTCTGATACTTTGCCCTCAGTAGCCTCCAAAGGTTTTGTGGAACACCAACCTGAAGATTCCATCAGTCTTTATTATCAATGGTCTGTAGCGACTAATATGGGCGTGATAGACATCGAGAACAAAGGCAAGGAAATGGCTTATGTGGATTGGACACGCTCTGCCATCATAGTCAATGGCACGAAACAAGATGTCTTCAATCAAGCCAGTCAAAGCAAAACCACAGGTACATTTGAAGGAACAACTTGGGTATTTGGCAATAATCCCAATGAGATAGGACTTGCGGCTACCAGCGGGACTTTTCAAGGCAATACTTCTACATTCGTTACACAGAGCCAAAGCGTAGTTTTGCCCCAAAGCAGTAGCAGGTATATGTTGCCCGCTTTCAATTTGGGATTTCAAAAAAGTACCAAAGCATCGCCTTTCTTGGACACACATACAAGAGGTAAAAATGGGCAAACTGCCCATTTCAAATTCAAAAGATTTGACAAGAAAAGTTCGCCTATGGTGGTGCGCTTTTTCTTGGTCTATAAAGTAGGCAACGCAGGCAAGGAGCGGATTTTGGATAGAGAGTTTTGGGTAGATGAAGTGGTAAACGCCTACAGCTTGAATACTGTCAAAATGTTATACAATGACAAAAACTAGCCCAACAAAGTTGTTTCGAGCAAAATGACAAACTTTGGCAAAGTCATGGGATATGTTGTACTTCCTGTGGCTATAGTTGGGGCGGTAGTTTTGATAGTTCCTGCACCAGTTGAGGAGTAGAAAAACCGTTTATTTTGTCTATATTTGCAGACAAAGTAGTACAGGTTATTTTTCACACAAGTTCAAAATCCTCATGATAACTCCCGCACATTGGGACAAAGGTATCTCTTACCTTGCCTACCGCACTATGATAAATGCCTCTATCAGCGAAGGCAAAATCACTGAATACTTGGATTATACCAAGATGAATGTACAACGCATGAACCGCTTAGACAAAACCGCGACCATCTTGCCTGCCCTTGCCGAAAAAGTAGCGACCTTGCCTGCCCAAAAATGGCTCGTACTCACAGAAGGCTGGTGTGGTGATGCGGCACAGAATCTGCCAATATTGGCAAAATTAGCTGACCTTGCCTCCCAGATAGAGCTTAGGTTGCTGTTGCGTGATGCGCATCTTGACCTCATGGACTTATACCTTACAGAAGGCGGAAGAAGTATTCCAAAACTTATCGTTTTCGAAGAGCCTGCTACAGATATACAAGATTGGAAGGAGTTTTTTAATTGGGGACCGCGCCCCGCACCTGCACAAGACCTTGTACTTAGTTTGAAAAAGGCTGAAACACCTTTTGAGGTCTTATCTGAAAAATTGCATAAATGGTATGCAGACGATAAAGGCATACACCTACAGCAAGAGTTGCTGGCTTTGTTTTTATAAACCCAAACCGCAGTTTCATGCGCTAAAAGTGCAGTTTTATAAAGTCTATCCAAAGGGATAGACTTTTTGCTTTATGTTTGCATCAAGTTTTTGAACTAAACCCCAAACCCTAAGAAACCCAATGAAAAAATCACTCGTATTATTCGCTCTTACCTTCTTATTGGTAGGCTTTTCTCAAGCCTTTGCCCAAAAAGAGTTCGGCACTTGGAAAATCGTAAGTGTGGACTTGAAAACTCCCACAGATGAGGAGGAAACACCCGAAGGTAAAAAATTTGAAGATGCGCTCAGAGCGGCTCAAGGCACGTTTACTTTTGCCAAAGGTGGGAGCTTCAAAGGAGATTTGCAACTAAAAGGGGGCGAACCTGTAAAAATCTCTGAAAAATACAAAATCAAAGAGGGTAAACTCACTTTTGATATGAAAGAACCCAACATGAATTTGATGTTCTTTGATGGCGCAATCTTCAAAGTAGAGGGCAATAAAGCCTTTATCACTCAACCTGACATGAACGGAGCTTCGCTCACTTTCAACCTCGAAAAAACCAAATAATCCCTACCTTGCCTACCCGCATACAGTCGGGTAGGCAAGGTATTAAACCCACCCCCCCCCAATCCAATGAAAAAAACATTTGTATTATTCGCTC
>JAAFJK010000516.1 GCA_013298105.1 Cytophagales bacterium | reverse complement strand
CGCAAAGCCTTGTTTTGTAATGATTATTGCAACGAAACATAAGCGCAAAAGATTAACAAAATTAGCAAGTTATTTTTTACTCGTTCCTAAAAACAAAAGATTAACAACTTGCCTGCCCACATCATAAAATTTTAGCCCATTTTGCGCGTTTTGTACTAAATATTGCTACTGTTATGAGATACATTCGTTTGCTGATTTTTGTTTTGTCTGTATTTACCTTGCCTACCCACGCTGTATGGGCGCAAATTACACTCACTGTCCAAAAACTGGACAGCCTGAAAAATGATGCTAAAAAACTAACGGATTTACTCAAAGATACAGAAAGCCAACTTCAAAACATCAAAACTAACAAACTCCAAAAAGAGGCAAAAGCCATCAGTGGCGAACTGCGCCGAAATATGCGCCAGACACTGGCAAAACCTACCCCAAAACAAGCACCCACAGAAAGCAGTGCCTCCGAAAGCCGCAATACAGAAGCACCCAAGCTCGAAGTACCCAAGCCCAATGCAGAACCTCTCAGAGAAAAAAACAAAAAAGAAAATAAAAATCAGAGTCAAAATCAGGTCATCATTGCCCCACCCAAAATAGAAAAAGCAGATGACGTACACGATATGTGGGCAGAGCTGAACCAAAAAGACCTCGCACTCGTAGAACAACAAGAAAAAAATAAAGAAGCAGAGCTGATTGCGCTGAAGCAAGCCCTTGAGTTGCAAATCCGTGCGAACCAACTTCAAGACCTCCGACAAACGAATTGGCTTACGGCAGGCGGGGCAATATTGCTCATTTCAGCATTCTCAATAGGATTTTTGGTGCGTAGCAACCGCATCAGAAAAAAGAATAATGCCCTCCTTGCCCAAGAACGCGATAAGTCAGATGAACTTCTGCTGAATATTTTGCCACTTACCATTGCCGAAGAACTCAAAGCGCATGGCAAAGCCCAGCCACGACAATATAAAAAAGCCTCTGTGATGTTTACAGACTTCAAAGGCTTCACGACTGTAGCCGAGAAGATGACTCCCCAAGAACTGATAGCAGAGCTTGATGAGTGTTTTGCCAAAATAGACGAAATCATCACAACGCATAGATTAGAAAAAATCAAAACCATAGGCGATGCCTATATGTGCGTAGGAGGCATACCCGAACCAAACAAAACCAATCCCATTGATGCAGTCTTAGCAGGCTTAGAAGTACAAAGGTTCATGCACAGCAAGCGCAAAGAACGTCTTGCAGAAGGCAAAGAATATTGGTTCTTGCGGCTTGGCATCAATACAGGCGAGCTGGTAGCGGGAGTGATAGGCAAGAAAAAATTTGCGTATGATGTTTGGGGCGATACCGTAAACTCGGCTTCGCGTATGGAGTCTTCGGGCGAGGTAGGCAAGGTCAATATATCGGGCAACACCTATCCTTATATCAAAGATTTTTTTGTCTGTACGCACAGAGGCAAGATAGAGGCAAAAAGCAAAGGCGCGGTCGATATGTATTTTGTAGAAAGCATATTGCCCGAACTCTCCGAAAAAGGTGAGGGCGTATTGCCCAATGCGCTATTTTGGGAGCGGGTAGGCAAGGTCTGATACTTGAAAATCATGACACTTCTTGCGAAAATCCTGTCCTTCTTCAAAGCAAAAAGTCTATTTACATTTTGTAAAATACTAAAAAAGTGCTAATTTGCACTTCAGTCTTGACTTTTGTGTATGCACATTACTTGGTATCATATCCCTACTTGGGCAGAATGGGGGCTATTGGTAGCTTTTTTATGCGCAGGTCTGTGGCATCTGTATAAACTTTGGCGGTGGACAAGCCGCTTGAAGCAACCCTTTGCGCCCGCTTTGCTGAAGTGGAGTTTGCGCTTGAGTTATTTTGGGTTACTTTGGGTGGCACTCTTAGGTCCTTCTTTTGGATTGGGTACAAAATACATTACTACTACAGGCAAAGATATTTATCTTTTGCTTGATGGCTCTGCCTCTATGTATGCGCAAGATGTAAGCCCTTCACGTTTTGAGAAAATGCGCCACGAGATTAAAAAGTTCTTGGAAGGTTTTCCTCAAGAGCGTTTTGGTTTGATTGCTTTTGGGTATGATGCTACGCTACAATGTCCGCTTACGCTTGACCACAGTGCGCTTGAGTTATACTTACAAATCTTGCCTGCCCCACAGGGTACTACACGCTTCTCGCCACCTTTGCGCCTCGCCCTCGAAAAGCACCAAAATCGTCCCGATGCCACACCCGAAAACAAATCACAAGTCGTGATTTTGTTTACAGATGGAGAAGATTTTGGGGAGAATGTAATACAGTTGCTTGAGCTTTACAAAAAAAGAGGCATCAAACTTTTTACAGTCGCGCTTGGTACTTCGGGTGGCGGAAAAATCCCCATGCAGGGCGGTTATAAATTATCCACTAAAGGCGAAATAGCCATCACAAAACCCAATTATAGCTATTTGCGCCAAATAGCCGAAGCCACAGGTGGGCAATCTTTTGAACTCAGCAACACACGCAATGAATTACAGACTTTGAAAGAAGCCCTAAATAATATCAAGGGGCGTGAGGTAAGCCTAAAATCTATAGATGTACTTCAAAATAAATACGAATACGCACTTTGGATAGCTATTTTGTTGATAGCGTTGGACATTATCCTGATTGTGAAAGTGATTAGGATTTAGCGCATCAAACGTCATAGCGCGTATCTATTGAGAACTTTTCAGGATACATCGGTGTGATATTTTTGTAAAAAGCCATGATTTCTTTCATGTCTTTTTCAAAATCGGTAGGATAGATGACTTTCCCAATGCCTGCCGTTTTGGTCTTATAATCCACATAACCCAAACAGATAGGCACACCCGCACCTTGCGCTACGTGATAAAAGCCTGTTTTCCATTCTTCTTGGCGCGAGCGCGTACCTTCAGGCGTAACGACTACGATAAATTTTTCTTTGCCTTCAAAAAGTTTTATCATACCTTCTACAAGGCTTGGGCGCGGTGCGTCAGGGGTTTTGGGCGTTCTATCTACAGCGACTGCGCCCAGCGAGCGGGTGAGAATACCAAAAGGAAACTTAGTCCATTCTTTTTTAATCGTAACACGCATACGCATTTTATAGATGCTGAACGCGGCTATGACGTACCAGTAGTCCCAATTTGTAGTATGTGGGGCGGCTACCACGATACATTTTTTCATTTCGAGGGGAAGGTTTCTGTCGACTTTCCAGCCACGTAACCAAAATATAAAGCGATAAAACCAAGCCATTTTTATTTTTTTGGGTTAAGGATAAGAGTTAAATAGCTGATTATTAGGTATTTACACTCTTTTTATTTTTATGAAGTACAAAGATACATGAGAAAAATAAAAAAAACACACTCAAAGAGTGTGTTTTTTTTGAACAGATGTATAATTTTACAAATATAAGATACTATAAACTGCAAAAAGGTTGCAAAAGACCTTGCCTACCCGCCAAAAATAATAAAAATTAGGATTTTTTTAAAGAAAATTAGGTTTATTCCAATTTTAGCATTTACTTTGCTGAATAAACTATCTCTGTATTTATTAAGTCTATTATATAAGTTATGGCTTCAGACGCTACGACCACACCGAGCCAAAAGCACCCAAAAGGGCTGTATTTGCTGTTTTTTACAGAAATGTGGGAACGATTTGGGTATTATTTGCTATTGGGCATATTGTTTCTTTATATGACTAAGCCTTCTGGTTTGGGCTTCAGCGAAGATTCAGCCAATGACATTTATGGTACTTTTTTAGCTTTGGTTTATCTTACGCCTTTTTTGGGAGGGCTTTTGGCAGACCGCATTTTTGGTTACAGGAACACTATCATAGTGGGTGGTGCATTGATGGCAGCTGGCTATCTGACATTGGCATTTCCTGGAGAAACAGCTTTTTATATAGGTCTTTTGCTTATCATCATAGGCAATGGCTTCTTCAAACCAAATATTTCTACACTCTTAGGCAATCTTTACAATCGCCCTGAATACAAACACTTAAAGGACAAAGGCTACAACATATTTTATATGGGTATCAACATTGGGGCTTTTATTTGCAACTTTGTGGCGGCTTATATGCGCAATGGTTTTGGCTGGGGCTGGGCATTTGGTGCGGCAGGTGTGGGTATGATTGTAGGGTTGATTATTTTTGCTTATGGCTCAGGTACAGCGCA
>JAAFJK010000555.1 GCA_013298105.1 Cytophagales bacterium | reverse complement strand
TGTAGTTATTTTGTTTGCCGCGTGCGCTTTTTTAAGAAAAAGCTGTAGTTATTTTGTTTGCCGCGTGCGCTTTTTTAAGAAAAAGCTGTAGTTATTTTGTTTGCCGCGTGCGCTTTTTTAAGAAAAAAGCTATCTTTGCGTTACGCATGGAACATTTATTAGACGATAACAAACAAGAGGATTTTATGCCTCAACTTTCACGCCTCCTGATGAGTGAGGGTGATGACAGCATTATGCTCGCTCTACAACTGATGCAGGGCTTGGGTGTACCCAATGGACTGATTTCTCATGTATTTGCCCTGACTGTCTTTCATACTGGAAAGGATATTAGGCGATTTGCTCAAAAACTTGTTCGAAACTGGGCAAACGCACAAAATTATACTTTCCGATGGGTGGAGAACAAAGAACAGTTGCGTGTTACAAATGACGAAGATTTTAAGCACGCTATCCAGATTTTGTCCCAAGACAAATGTTTGGACATGGAGATGCTCGTACAAGTAGGGTACAAAATTACAGGATATGGTCTTGAGTTTGGCGTAGCTGAAGGATACATAGCCCCTGAAACAGCATTGCAAAAGCGTATCCAAGACAATAGACTGGATATGAGCAACGAAAGCCTCCACGATTCACCCAAAAAATTAGCCTTTTTCAAAGACCTTACCTACCTTAGCCTCTCAAATAACTATCTTACGACCTTTCCCGAAGATATAAACGAACTAAAAAACTTACAAACGCTCATACTCTCCAGTAACTATATCCGAAGCGTGTCGCTTGAACTTTCGACTATGCCTTATTTGCAAGAGTTGAATCTTTATAACAACAATTTGATAGACTTTCCTACCCAAAACAATGCTTTCCCCTACCTAAGAAAACTTGACCTACAGACCAACGCGCTGACTGAAGTTCCCAACCTGCAAGGTGGCGGAAAACGACTCGAATATTGGCATTTGGGAAATAATAATTTGCGGGATATAAATGCTGATTGGGATAAATTTATAAATCTGCGCGAATTGTATGTCGCCAATAATCTTTTTCAAGCATTGCCCGAAAACATCAGCGACCTGAAAAGTTTACAAACTTTAGATGCTTCTTCCTGCCGCCTAAAGCACTTGCCTGCCTCTGTAGGCAAGCTGAAGGACTTGCGTACTTTGCAACTCTATGAGAATGACTTGGAAGACTTGCCTGACTCTATAGGCGACCTTGCCTACCTGCAAGAGCTGGACGCACACGCGAACTGGCTCACAGAACTGCCTGAGTCGATAGGTAAGTTGCAAAGTCTTACACAACTCAATGTTTATAATAACCAAATTACTTGCCTGCCTGAGAGCATAGGCAATCTTACAAATCTCGCGGAAGGATTTTTTTATGAAAATCGCCTTACAGCCTTGCCCGAAAGTATAGGCAATTTGCAGAGCCTCACGCGCCTTGACCTACAATACAATTACCTTACCCACTTGCCTGCCTCCGTAGGCAAGTTGAAAAAATTGTATAATGTGGATATTAGTTATAATCAACTCGAGGACTTGCCTGACGAGTTCTATGAACTGAAAAGCATTGGGTATATTTATGCGAATGACAATTTCTTCAAACACATATCGCCTGACATAGCCCGCCTTCGTACACTCAGTTATCTGAACCTGAACCGCAATCTGCTTACAGAAATACCAGAAGAAGTTTTGCGCTTGCCTGCCCTGACAGAGCTTCGAGTAGAAAATAATCTTTTGAAAGACCTGCCACTGAGTTTGGACAGGGCGACTTCTTTGCGTGAGATACACCTGGACGGCAATCCCATCTCACATACTAAAGTCGTGGAGTGGCGCAAACAATATCCCCAAATATCGTTTTATATTTAAGCCTGCCAAAAATACACCTAAATTTATACTTTGTTATGCCATTGCCTGTAGTTTATGCTGTTTTTGCGAATCAAGAAAAAGATTACTTGCCTTATCTTGGGCAGGAAAGGATAGCTATGCAGGATTCATTCAAAGGACAGGAATCTAAAATATTGCTTTCAACCCTCGAAACAGACAACAGTGAGGAGCTATTCAAGGATTTTGACAAATATCCCAAGCAAATTTCTATATTTCATTATGCAGGTCATGCGAATAGCCAAATGTTGCAAATAGGTAATGCGACTTATTTGGAGGGCTTAGGCAAGGAATTACTAAGACAAAACCCTGCCATTCAGTTGGTTTTTCTGAATGGTTGTTCTACCAAAAAACTTGTCGAGGTGTTATTCAAGCGAGGCTTCAATGCTGTCATCGCTACTGCCGTAAAAATAGAGGATGAACTTGCTAAAAAATTTGCCACCCGATTTTATGAAACTTGGCTAAAGGGAAATAAGATTTCAGATGCTTACGAAAGTGCTTGTAACTTGGTGCTTATGGCAGACAAGCAAAGATTTGCTTATCTTGAGAACAATCGTTTCACAGAATTTACAGGTTCAGAAAATGACACAGACGAATTTCCTTGGGGCTTGTATGTGCGTGAAGACTTGCCTGCCCATGAGCGCGAGGATATCCTGAATCTAACCATAGCACAATTAAATCCTGAAGCCCCTAAAAAAACATCTTTTATAGCTAACTTAGAGCCAAAGGCTGAACCAACAACAACACTTGATATAAAAGAAGAAGAACTTGAGGAGTTAAAGCAAAAAGAGGACTTGAAAGAGTTTATTTTTCAATTCAATTTTTCTGAACAAGAGCAATGTATGCATGAGGCTTTGAAGGCAAATGAAAATTTTGCTATTTTGGGCTTGAATAACAATACTGAAGACGAGGCAAAATTTCTATTTCGCTTGCTTGAAAATAGATTAAGAAATAACTTGCGGGAAAGGAACATAGAAACAGTTTTTTATACACTTTCGCCCAAAATAACCCAAAAAGATGAGGTACTTATTTGGGCAGATGATTATTTAGGCAAAAAAAGACAAACTACGTTCTGCTGCTTTCGTGTAGAAGGTAGGGTAGATAAAGTATTTTTGAAAGAAATCGTGCAGGATATTTTGAAAGACTACAAAAATGGACATCATAAGCCCTGTATTGTGCTTTTTCTTATAAAGCCCAAATTTTTAGAAGACATAGACATCATACCGCACTCTTCAGAAAAAGTAGCCCAAACCAAAGAAGAAGATACACTTCAAGCGTGGATTGTGGACACGCAACAGTCTTTTGTAAGTTGGGCATCAAATATGCCTAAAAGCTACTACAAGCAAGATTGTAAAGCTGAAGATGTATTCAATGACTATATTTATAATATAGACTGCATTGAAAATTACATAGACAACCAGAAAAAGTATGTGTATTATTTACTTGAAAAGTACATACAAGAAATAGGCTATAATCTACAAATAACCGACAACTTAGAAATCCAACTAACCCCATGCAACCCAAAATAACCAAACCCTATACAGGCAAAGCCCTTGAAAATGGCGACTCAGCCCTTGACCTCGCCCCTTATTTTGCTACTACAGCCCTCGTAAAAGCCGTTAATTTGGCGTGTTTTTTGGGCAGACCGCTTTTGCTTACAGGCGACCCAGGTTGTGGGAAAACGCTTTTGGCAACTTCTATAGCCTATGAATGGTACAAAGAAGGCTACAGAAAATATTTCAAGCCTTGGCACGTGAAATCCACCAGCAAAGCACAAGATGGGCTTTATACCTTTGACGCTTTGAGGCGACTGCAAGATGCGCAAATGGCAGGCAAGGAATTGCAAGAACCTGAAAAATACATCACTTGGCGGGCTTTGGGCGATGCTTTTAGAAATGACAAGGAGGATTGTCCCTTCGTGGTTTTGATAGATGAGATAGACAAAGCCTCGATTGATTTTCCCAATGATTTGCTGTTGGAATTAGAAAAATCGGAGTTTTTTGTGCCTGAATTGGGTGCTGACTATAAAGTTATAGCCAAAGTAAAACCGCTTGTCATCATCACAAGCAACAACGAAAAAGACTTGCCTGCCGCTTTTTTGAGGCGGTGCGTTTATCATCATATCGAGCCACTTGATGAAGAAACATTGGCAAAAATATTGAAGGCAAATAGCGTTTCGGAGGCTGTCCTTGAGGCAGGGTTGAAAACCTTTCTGTATTTGCGTGGTGAGTTGCTGAGTAGAGGGGCAGGAGAAAAAACGGTTTCTACAAGTGAACTTTTGGATTGGTTGCGCTTCCTTTCCTACGCTTCTACTCAAGGAGAAGAAGCCACCATCATAGCGCAATTAGAAAAATGCAAGGAAGCTATAGACAACGAAAAGCCCTTGCCTGCCCTGCCTTATTTTCAGGCATTGCTAAAAACTGAAGCCTCTCAAAAAAATCAACTAAATGAAAAATAATGCCCTCGCAAGCCTACCTATGTTTGATGTTTTTCAAAAATGGCAGGAAGTTTATAAATTGCATAGTACAGATTATCAAGACTTTACAAAAGTATTTGCGCATACGGATTGGTGTGCTGATGAGAATGCTTTGGTAGAAGTCTGCGCTATGCTTTGGCTCAAGAAAAAAGAGGACAAAAAGAGTTTTGAGGAGAGTTGTAGAACGGCTTTGAAAAAAATAAAGGACAGCCTTGAAGCCCAAATAAAAGCACAATCCCCCCAAGAAGTAGCACCTATCAGAGAAGAACCAAAAGTACATGAAGATAAATCTATTGATAAAAAAGAAGAAACTAAACCTGAAAAGCCCGAAATAAAACCCGAAACACCCGAAATAAAATCCGAACAAAAGCCCAGCACCCAAACGCTGTATTTTAGTTTTGATGAAGCAGAGGCGAAGGCAGGCAAGGACATAGAACCTACCTTGCCTACCGAAAGCGTGAAATATAGCTTCATATTCACGCCTACCCATCAAACACCCCTGAAAGACCGAAACTTGCAAATACAATGGCGTAATTTTCGGAAAATTCAATATAAACCTGATACAAATGTGCTTGATTATGAGGCTATCATAGCCGAAGTAGCGCAACAAAAATACCTTACACAACTGCATTATGAGTGCGTGCCACACAATGAAGCGAAACTTATCACAGTCATAGACGACAGTACTTCTATGTGGGCGTTCTCGCGCTTGGCGGAACAGATCGCACAAAACGCCTCCAAAGTTACCCAAAACGAAGTTTTTTATTGCCGAAATTTGATTTCAAACTATTTCACACAAAAGCAAAAAGGCAAAGAAGACAAGGTTTTGGAACGTGAAGATTTTTATAAGAAGTATTTGTACAAGGCTTCAGTGCTATTTATCAGTGATTTGGGGGCAGTAAAAACGTCTTTTAGTTCGTACAGGATAGCTGAAATGGCAGAAATACAAACCCAAATGTACGCGCATGGCGTGAAAAACATCGTCTGTCTGAATCCTATGCCTCCCGAAAGATGGATAAACTGCTCGGCTAAGTTCATAGCTAAAGAACTTCCTACCTTTCCTGCCCACGAAGCGGGCATCAAGCAGGCAGTTTACGCGCTACGAGGGTAGGAAAGGTGTTTTATTCGTCATCTTCTTTGTCTATGTCTTCTCCTCGCGCTATGGCTTGGACTTCTTCAGGGGTTAGTTTAGATAATTTAACAATGTTTTCTATAGGCATAGATTCTGCTAAAAGATCTTTTGCAATTTCTATACTTCTTTGTCTTTTCCCCTTATCCATCGCTGTTTCTGTTACACCCATTTCAATACGTTTGTTTTCGATGTGGCGTTTATACGCGAATTGGTCATCAGGATTCATGTTTTCATATTGCAAGACTTTTTGGGCTTCTTGCATACCTTTAGCGGTAAATGTAGGCTTAATCTCGCTTTTTTTCAAAAAATATATCCATTCATCAAGCGTATCTTGTACATCTTCTTTGAAACTACCTACTCGAATGATATAATATTTGGGAAAGATGTCTGCCACAGTGTCTATGCCATATTTTGCTTTTTGCGTTTTGGTGGGACTCAGGACATCTTTTTTCTTTCTGCCTATGAACTTGCCTTCATATTCATAGATATAATCTTGTCCTTGTCCTATCCGAAAATACATAATGTTGATAGAATAAGCCTTTTTGATTTCTCCATAAGGCTGTCCTTCACTGATATACTCTGTAAGAAGTTTGGAAATACCAAAGACCATTCTATGAAAATAATCTACTTCGTCATCATATTGTACCTCGATGAGCATCAGTTCATTTTTATTTGAACTTACCAAAATATCTACTCTGTCATACTTGTCATCTTCGGACTGTTTATTACTTTCACTCTCAAGTATGCTTTCTATTTTTACATCAAAGCCTAAAAGTTCACTCAAAAAACCTTCCAAGACTTTGAAATTCTCTTTGTGGCGAAGGACTTTTTTGATAGCCCAATCAAAACTGATAAAGGTGCGTTCTTTCATAATACCTATATTTTTCAGGCAAATATACGCATATTTGCCTGAAAAGACAAAAAATTAAAGAAAAAAACTTGCAAACCAAACCAAAAACAACTATTTTGCAATCAAAAAAACCTCCCTCACATGGTTGATAATATATTCAAAGAAAACGACAACTCGGACATTCCATTGGTAAAAAAACTGTCTGCGTTTTACCTCTCCAAAGGCAAGGCTTCTTTTTATTTTTTGTGCCATGCCGCACTGCCGTTATTTTTTAGGTTGGATTGGCTCTACTATTTGTGGGCGAACTTCAGGCACGACATCAGAACCAACACACAACAAGACGTACCTTACCATGCTATAGCTGATGTATTGCAAACGCCTTTTTTGGCAACTATAGGCATCGAGCTTTTTGAGATGGAGCAAGGGGTACGCGATTTTTTACTCTATGAACTTGAGCAGGCGTTTGGCAGGGCGCATACCGAGAAGTTAGCGTCTTTCCTACAGCAGTATGCCCAGCAGTGCGTGCAGCAAGGCTATGAACGTGATGCACACCTACAAAGTGCCTTGATAATCCGAAACCCCAACGAAGCGGCTATACATATAGGCAAAGCCCTCCAGAAAGCTCAAGAAAATCAACAAACTCAAGAAATAAACAGACTTCTCCACGTAGCACAGTCTTTGGGTTCGGCAGTAGAAGATAAACAAAAAGGCACATTCATCAAATACGAACAACTTGCCTCCCTGCGCTACGATATTCAGCAAGAGTCCAAGCCAAATGCACAGCGATACCCGAAACTTTCTGAAAAACCTTCCAAAAATTCTATGCCTGTAGAAGTGCCTGCGGATTATTTGGGGGAGGTGCAAGTGGTGGAAAAACCTGCAAAAAAACTCAAGCGCATCATCATACAGCAAGCTCCACAAGCACAAGTCAATTCACAACAGCAACAACAAAATAATCCGTTCCTATCTGAAAACATATCTACACAGAAAAAACTATCCTTTTCCCCTCAAGACTTCACAAACACAGACGAAATCATCTTGCCTGCCGAAACCGAAAGTTTGGATTTATCGGGCATTTTGGTAGATAATAGCATAAAAGAAATAGCGCAATTAACAGGACTTGCTTATTTGAAGCTATCGGGTATGGAACTCTCTGAACTTACTTTTTTAGATGCTTTGCAGGCAAGTGGAGGGACTTTTGAAAAATTGGAAGTGTTGGATATATCTAATAATCAACTGACTGAATTTAAAGTAGAGTACTTGGATTTGATACCAAATATAAAAGAATTAAACACTGATAACGAAATGAAAATGAAAGAAATAGCTGTTAGAAAAGCTATGAATGAATTAAATTATGCTAAAATTCCTGAATTTTATGAAATAATAGATAAAATAAAACTACCAAAAAGGTGGATGTTTGAAAGTAATTTAATTAAATTAAAATTTATATATTTAAACGAAGAAAATTACCATATAGTATTAAATAATCTAATTGATTATTCACATAAATTACTGAATTTATTTATTCATAACATTGAAGATATATTTTTATATGACTATAAAATTAAAAATGAAATTATAGAAAATGCTATAAATAAATTAGAACAATCTGATTTTCAATACCATTTTTTAGAAATGGATAGAATTGCTAAAGATGTAGAAAAAAGTCAAGAATATGAAAGATTAAAAATGATTTTATTAGAAGAAGTTAATGATAATTTTGATTGGTTAGGGTATTATGATAAATTAGTAGTTTTTTCTAAAAAAATAGATTCACATCACTCTATTTGGGTTGAAAAAAATGACAATAAAAAGCTGTTGAAAATTTTAGAATATGTAAGCAAAATTCAGATTCATGATTATTTCAAAGAAATAGAAAAACTTAATATAGCACCACATGAAGAACATATAAAAAATAATCTTAAGCAATTTTATATAGAAAATAACCATATACCATTTTACTATTATCAACAATTATATGTTTTTGCACAGTTGGTATTTACAGATTATGAAACTCCCCCACCTAAAATCCAAAATCCCATGTCTTACCAAACCCACGCCCTCCTCATCGCCATCGACACCTACGCAGTAGCCCGCCATTTGCGCGGTTGCGTAAATGACATCAATGCAGTCGAAGACTACCTAAAAACACAATACCGCGACATCAGCATCACAACGCTGAAAAACCAAGAAGCCACCCGCGAAGCAATCATCAAAGCATTTGAAGACTTGGCAGGCAAGGCAGAAGTAGGCGATACCGTCTGTATCCATTTTAGCGGACATGGCTCTACCGAAGTTGCGCCCCCCGAATTTGGCGACAAGCACCAAAACGAAACAATCCTTTGCTATGACAGCCGTAGCGGAGGCGTACCCGATTTGGCAGACAAAGAAATCGCGGTTTTGATAGATAAATTCAAGCGTGGGACACATATCGTGTTGTGCTTGGACTCCTGTCATTCGGGAGGAGGCTCACGCAATCAGAAAAACTCGCGCCTCACCCAAAAACGCCACGAGTCGCAGTCTTCCCAAACCCGCTCTTTAGAAAGCTATGCAGGCGGCTACTACAGCCAGCAGGTCGCAGAGGTAGGTAAGGTACAAGTCCCTGAAGCCCCACACATTATCCTCTCCGCGTGTGCCTCCCGCGAAGAAGCGTGGGAAACAGACCAGCAACGCGGACTTTTCACCACTGTTTATCTGGAAACTTTGGCGGAGGTAGGCAAGTATGTCAGCTATGCCGAACTATTCGAAAAAATCCAAATCAAAATCCGCACTACCGACACCGAAAAGCCTCAAACCCCCCAAATAGAAGCCATAGGAGGCGGAAGCGTCTATCAGCAGTTTTTGACAGGAAAAGCCCTCCAAGAAGTGCAGGCAAGCTACAACGTATGTTTCAATCCCACCAAAAACACATGGGAGATAAAAGCAGGCGCATTGCAAGGATTCCTACCTACCGCGCAGGCAAGTGCTTCTGTAGGCATCTATGAAGCCGACCTTTCGGAGCGCATTGCGCAAGCTGAAATCACTGTTGCACAACTTGAATGGAGTACGCTCCAGCTCAATCACGAAAATGCACAGGCTTTAGACAAAACCAAGACCTATCAAGGCATACTCATCTCTGCCACGAGCTTAGTGATGCGCCTCTACCACAACTTGCCTGCCCAAGACTACGAAATGATAGTCCCGCAAGGCTATTATGTACCTGAAAGTGAGGAGATTAAGGCGGATTATGTGCTTTGGAAAGATGATAAAACCAATATTTATACACTTTCGCACCAAAAAACGCAAAAAGTCATAGAAGAAACAGATGAACGCGACAAGGTGCGTAATTTGCTTCTCAAAGTGGCAAGGTGGGAAAATATACGCCTTCTTGAAAACCCTCAAACTGAACTGAACCCAAAAGAAATAGAAATATCGCTTGAAGTATTTGAAAATGACGTTTGGCGAATGGCAACCATTCCTGGTGACAAAATGCTTGATTTTTATCTGCCTAAAACTGCCAATGGTTTTAACCTACCCTACAGGCTCAGGGCAAGCAATCAAACTTCTCAACCTTTGCATTTTGCGTTTGTTTTTGTGTCGCCTTTGTATGGTATTTTCAAAGTGGCTAATGTAGAAGTACCTGCCCAAACCAATGACCAGAAACTGTATTTTGATGAAAAAACAGGCATGGTATTTCTCAAAGGACAAGAGCAAGACAATGAATCTAATTGCTTGTTTAAGTTTTTGATTAGTACGAGCCACATCAACGTGGATTTGATTACACAAAAAGATTTTAGTATAAATTTTGCAAAAGGAAGTCGTTTTGGCGATTCGCCTGAAATAACAAAGGAAACTATAGACGTAAAAGGTTTAGAAAACGACTGGACTACTCAAGACTTATTCATCAATCTATACCGCCAAAAAAGCGAAAACACACTTTCTCCCAATAAATCCGTAAAACTCAACCAACTCACGATAGAAAGTAACAACGAAGTTTCGGCAAATATCTCATTCTCAAGTGTCGAAAACAATGCACGCGGGGTGCGCAGTACGGCAGGCAAGGTATGGGAAGCGTGGGTTACAGAGTCGTCAGAACGCATCAGCATTGCGCCACGTACACGCGGGAGCGTAGCGCAAGACATCATCACACTCAGCAACATAAAAGGTAAAGTAAGCGAGGCTAATCCTTTGAAAATCACACTCCCTAACTTGCCTACCGATGGGGCAGATGAGGTCATAGTACCTATGGCGTTGTGTGGAGATATACTGATTCCGATTGGTTTTTCAAGAGAAGATGCGCCCAATGTCATTGAGATTACACAAATACCTGACTTGCCTGCCCAATCGCGTTCTTTTGAGCGAGCCATTGGTTTTTGCCTCCATAAAATCACTGCCAAAGTCTTTGGCGAAAAAGTATCTGATGTATTCAAATTGCGGGCAGTAGAATATACAAGCGAAGGCAAACCGCTCTATACAGACGACATGACAGACATTCGCGGAAAAGTGCAAGCCTCAGAAAATATCCTGTTGGTAGTGCATGGCATCTTGGGCAATACTACTGAGATTGCCGAATTTGCGCACAAGCTCACACAGGCAGGCAAGTTTGACCTCGTCCTTGCCTACGATTACGAAAACCTGCACGAACCCATAGAAGATACTGCCATGCGCCTCAAAAGGCGATTATTGGGCGGTGCAAGCCCTTTCAAAGACGAAGAAGCCCAACAAGGCGCGGGCATCAGTGCGGAAAAGAAAATCACGATTTTGGCACATTCGATGGGCGGACTTGTGTCGCGCTATATGATTGAGCAACTTGAGGGGCAAAATTTTGTGAAAAAACTCGTCATGTGCGGTACGCCCAATGCAGGCTCACTCTTTGCAAAATTAGAATCAAATCGAAAAATTGCCACGCAAGTTTTGAGTATTGGCAGTATAATAGGCGGTTATTTTTTCCCGCCTGCAAAGGCTGTAGCATGGGTAGGTTGGCTTCTTTTTGGCGCAAAACACCTAAAAACCGCTTTAGGTTCGGGAGCTACTTTCACGAATACACTTGCGCAAATGGACAAACAATCAGGCTTTTTAGGCAAATTGAATGAAAATGAACGCAACGGCACAAATCCTGTCCGCTACGTCATAGTGGCAGGCAATGTCTTGGAATATATGCCTCCCAAAAGAAGTATTTGGGGTACTTTTAAGGAAGAAATGACGATTGGTTTTGGTGATTGGCTACAAGGCAATGCCCCCCATGACATAGCCGTACTGGTAGAGGACATCAAAGATGCAGGCAAGAATACCCCTGTAGCGGTCTATGACGTACCTTGTCATCATTTGAATTATTTTACTCAAGACGACAGCGTGAAAGTGTTGCTGGAGATTTTTGGGTAAAAAGTCTTTTTAACCCTTCTCCATTTGGAGAAGGGCAGGGTTGAGGTATCAGAAATAGCACTTTCGCAAGAAGTCTAATGAAAAATAAGCCATCAGTAAGTTTCATCTTACCAATTCCCCCTCTTCTATGATATAAAACAAGCGTTCAGGCTCCTCACGATTCAGGTAAAGTTTGCCTTGTATCGTGAGGAGTTTATCGCGTTTGAAGATTACTCCTTTGGGACTTTTGACTTCAATGGCAGTTTCGGGACCTGCCGCCCCACAAAAAAAACACGCACTCGAAGGGAAATAAGACAACATAAACCATTTTTGAAGCGCAGTAGATTCTAAGGCGTGCATATAGCCCTGTATTTTTACTTGCCTGCCATGCAGGTGCTGATGCTTTGCAGTGAAGTGAGGTGTATGTCCATAGATGCCTTCCTTGTCGTATTTTATGTCGCGTAGCGTGTCCCAAAGCCCACTTTTGATAGGTGGGATAAGCGCGTAATTGATAGAATCTTGAGCAGAGTACGCCGTATCTATGCGGGTAGGTATAGAATCGAGATATACCTTGCCTACCCGCTCGCGCTTTTCAGACGTGCAGGCAAGGTACAAAACTCCAACAACCAAACAATAAAACACTTTTTTATATGCTTTCATACTGCAAAGATAACCTAAAAACAAAACATTTTTACACTTAAATATAACAAAAAAAAGAACTTATATAATTATTTAAAGTTTTTTGAAAAAAAAGTAATCATTTTTTTGGAAGTTAGAAATTTATGCCACAATTTTGCACTCGCAATCCTACCAGATAGCACATCAATAAATGCCCAGGTGGCGGAACTGGTAGACGCGTTGGTCTCAAACACCAATGATAGCAATATCGTATCGGTTCGATTCCGATCCTGGGTACAATATAACGAAACGAGAGCCTCAAGTTTCTTGAGGTTTTTTTGTGAAGTTAGCAACATAACTGATTTTCAATAGTTGATATAAATTTGGTGTTGTGAGCCAAATTTTAAAAAGAGTTTTATATATTTTGGAAAAATATACTTTATTCAATCGGGAAAAAAGCGTTATTTCAAAAAAGTATATGATATGATTTAAGAACCGCAAGGTTTTTAGGCGTTCAAATGTTACTTTGTATCATTTCATTTGGGCGGGGCTTAGGAGCAAAGCATGACAACAAGTCTTTGTTCACAAGTCGTATGGTTTCACTAAAAATGATGCAAATGTTTTACATTTTTCTATTCAAGGTCTTTTTTAATGTAGGTGTTGATTACAATTACGACAAACTCCTATATCTAATAGCCGAAAAAGAAAGTAAATTTCAATGCCACGTGATGGATCCTTTGAATATTACTTATGGTAAATATCAAGTTACACCACACTTGGCACAACAGATGGGCTACAAAATCCCTGCAAGTTGTGAGCAACAAGACGAAATGATGCGTAAGTTGCTGAAATACTACGAACAACTCCTCAATGTCGAAAAGTACGAGTTTAAGTATTATAGGGGAGTTCTTTTGCACCGCACCAATCTTTTGGTAGCTATGCACTTCGCACCCTACGGTACTATCCGTTACCTCGAAACAGGCGTGGACTTTAGCAATGGCTTGGTTTCTATCAGCTATTTCTTGAAGCGTTATGAAGGGGACAACTTTTATGATTTGAGATAAAATATCTCTAAACACTTCTAAAAACCGCCTTGTGCGGTTTTTTTTATGAAATCAAAAAACGTGCTAAAATCTTGTTTAGTAAAGCCTAAAAATATATTTTTGGTGTAGGGGTGGGGTTCACCCCCACCCAAACCACGCAAATAACTTTTAATTGAAACACCCTGTTTTTGGCTTGGGTGGGGGTGAACCCCACCCCTACAATAAAATCATTCCGTTTATTTTTTACGTCTTGTTTATCAAGATTTTAGCGCGTTCGTTTGTTTAGGCAGGCAAGGGCGTTATTTTACGCTACCCGCTTTTTGTACCATTTGTAAGAACTCTTTGCGATAGCCGTATTTGTCCTTGCCTACTGCGCCTTGTGCTATCTTGCCTGCCTCTGCATAGCTCGAAGTGCCTTTGTACTGCGACTGGCGCAAAAGCATTCCAAACGAAACCACAGAAGAAGCAAACCGAAAATCCTCTGAACATTGCGCAAATGCTTTAGGTGTTTTGCTGATGGGGTAGGCAAGGAGTTGGCTTGTAGTGCCTTTGGGTTCTTTGTAACGGAGATTCAGTGTGAGGATTTTGTCGGTAGGGTTGTTATTGACCAATTCTACCTCATAAAGTGCCGTAACGGTATGTCCCGCACCTATCTCGCCTGCATCTTTTTTGTCATTTTCAAAGTCTTCTTTGTTCAGCATACGATTCTCATA
>JAAFJK010000312.1:9997-11657 GCA_013298105.1 Cytophagales bacterium | reverse complement strand
CCAGTTTACAGTGATACTGTTGCCTATACGTGAACCTATGATGTTGCCTCTACCAGTTGTTACAGTCCAAAAATAAGTGTGTCCAGCTTCATTATCTACAGCATAGACCTTGCCTGCCGACTGCGCACATACAGAGGCATCACCTGTTATGTTCGGGGTAGGCAAGGGGCGTATGACAATATTTTGGGTACTTGTTTGCTTGCAGTTAGTAGGGAAATTGGCATTTGTTTCTACGACTGTAAGGCTTGCCCCTGCGGGGTTTGTTCCCCAATCTACTGTGATGCTATTGCTATTAGCCCCAGCCGTTATTATTCCGCCTACTATTGTCCATGCGTAATTATGCCCAGCTACCAAAGGTGTGCTATAGGTTGATGTAGCTGCTGCACACACTTGGAATATGCCTGTGCCACTTGTGATGACAGGAGCAGGCAAGGGACGAATCGTGATATTTTGTGATACGGCGGTAGCGCACTTTGTAACAAAGTTATTGTCTATTTGGATCACTTCTACTGTTCCTATGCCTGCCGCACCCCAGTTCACAGTGATTTCATTGCCAAGATTTGAGCCTACTATTGCCCCACCCAATACAGTCCAACTGTAAGAATTTCCAGCCAAGCCTATTACACTATATTTTACACCTACCTGCCCAGCACATACCGAAAAGCCATGTACTAAGTCTGTGGTAATGATGGGATTGGGTAAAGACCTTACATTTATATTTGCCTGTTTGGTATTTATACAACCATTTACGTCTGTTTCAGTTACTTTGAGGACGGCAGGCACATCGGGCAAGATAGGTGTCGCCACATTCCAAGTAACAGTTGCTTGATGTTTGGTAGTAGGTGTACTACCTTGTACCAGCGTACCTGCAGAGGCGGGTGTGAGTGTCCAAACATAGTTTGAAGTATTTGTGAAGGCAGTTTGGTAAGTTTGGACAGTATTCAGACAAACATCATTTTTAGGTGTAATGTCTGGATTGGGAAGTTTATTTATATCTACATCAAAGCTGACTTCTTTTATACAACCATTCACATTAGTTTCTTCTACTCCCAAGATTACACTTCCGAATACTCCCATGTTATTGATAGTCATTTCATTGCCATTTGCATTTGTACTAAAAGCTACAGGCAAAGGTATAGGAAAAATGATTTTGAATGCATACCAGCTATAACTTGAGCCTACTGTAAAAGGCACGCTATAAGTTTGTGGAGAAAACTCACATACAGTCGTATTGCCTGATATGGAAGGGGCAGGCAAGGGATTGATTGTGATGTTTTGAGTGGTAGTTTTTTCACAATTATTGGCAGTTTTTTCTGTAACTGTGACACTGCCTGTACCTGCATTGCTCCAAGCTACTTCTATTTGATGTGGATTGCCCGATACAGGTGTAAAAGAACCGCCAGTTACTTGCCATGTATAAGTTGAACCTGCATTGAGGGCAGTCTGATAGATATGAGAAGCCGTAAGCTCACAAACGGGAATAACAGGCATAGTATTGCCAAGCGTGATGGCTGGGTGTGGAAGTGGATTCAGTGTTAAGTTAAAGCCATTTGTCTGCGTACAACCTGTAGTTATGATAGT
The DNA here is from genome assembly GCA_013298105.1 of Cytophagales bacterium. Taxonomy (GTDB): domain Bacteria; phylum Bacteroidota; class Bacteroidia; order Cytophagales; family Microscillaceae; genus RDXI01. The sequence goes on along the minus strand of JAAFJK010000312.1, from coordinate 10,076 downwards.
TTCTGTAAGTTGAACAAAGGCATTGCCTGCACTGCCCCAATTTACTGTAATTTCATTTGTACTTTGTCCATTTACTATC
>JAAFJK010000312.1:0-9951 GCA_013298105.1 Cytophagales bacterium | reverse complement strand
TAGAAAGTTCACAAACGGCAGTGCGAGGCGTAATGAAAGGCGTAGGCTTCGGATTGACTGTTACAGTTTTTGTAATAATCGTTTGGCAGGAAGTAGTAGGTAAGAAAGGGTCTGTGGTGGTAGTCGTAACAATCAGCGTGATAGTTTCTGTACCTGCATTCAACCAGTCAATTTCTGCCTTATAAGGTGTCAAACCATTGATAGCAAGTACGCCATTTGAAACTGACCATGCGTAGGTATGCGTTACATTGGGCGAGGTAGGCAAGTCTGTTGTTTCATAGACTATGCCATTCGTAAATTCACAAACTTGCGCGTTGCCTGTTATGGTAGGTGTAGGCAAGGGTCTGATAGTGATTGCTTCTGTTGTTGCATTGATACAGCCTGTAATGTTATTCGTTTCTCTAACAGTGATTGTACCCATACCCGCATTTCCCCAATCTATCGTAACACTGCTGTTGGTATTCGAACCCACTACAGAACCACCCGCTACGCTCCAGCTATAGGAATGACTTGGTAGAGGGGTTACGCTGTATGATACAGCATTTTGTTGCGCACAAACTGCTTTCGCCCCTGTTATAGAGGGTGTAGGCAAGGGATTGATAATGATGTTTTGGATTGGTGTTGTCGTTGAACAACCTGAAAAAAAAGTTTCTGTAACCCGCAATGTTCCTACACCCGCACCTCCCCAATTTACAGTAATGGCATTTGTACTTGCACCAAATGTAATCAGACCACCTGTGATAGCCCATGTATAAGTAGAGCCTACATTATTCGTAACCTGATAGACATTGCCTACTGAGAAAGCACAAACTGCTGTTTTAGGTGTAATGTCAGGATTTGGCAATGACAAGATATTGGTTGTCATTGTAACTTCTTTTTTGCAACCATTTGCATTGGTTTCTTCTACTTTTACGCTGCCGATGCCTGCCGTTAGCCAATTCACATTGATATTGTTTGAGCCTTGTCCTGATGCAATGCTTCCACCTATTACGCTCCATGTGTAGGCTGTCCCACCTGATGCAGTTTGGTAATTGATGTTATTGGAGTTTGCGCAAGGCGTATCATCACCCACTATAGCGGGTACAGGCAAGGGATTGAAAGTAATTGTCTTGAAATCAGAAGATGCACAGCCTGTAAGAAGTGTTTGGACTATTTGGATTGTACCACTTGCACCTGTATTTCCCCATCTGACTACTACAGTGTTGGTATTTTGTCCTGAGATGATGGAGCCATTGGTTACACTCCAGCTATAGGAAGAACCTGCTGTAGCAGATGTGGTGTAAGATACATCATTTGTCAGTGGTGAGCCTATGCAAGTATTGGTGGTAGGAGAGATAGAAGGCGCAGGACGCGGATTCATAATGATAGGCAATGTTACTTGCCTGCTACATCCTGTAGGTATAACAGTCTGTGTAACAAGCACTTGCGCACCTACGGGATTACTTCCCCAATCAACAGTAATAGCATTTGTACCCACACCACTTGCTACTGTTCCACCCGTTATAACCCAAACATAATTATTTCCTACCACATTAGGTACACTGTAACTCACACTGCCCTGAAGCGCACAGACTACAGGCACACCTGTTATGACAGGATTGGGGCGTGGAAACAGGGTTACATTCATAAATTCTATTTTGCTACAGCCTGTACCTAAGTTTCTTTGCTCCACAAGTACACGCCCCAATCCGTTTGTTCCCCAAGTAACTTGTATGCTGTTGGGCGTTGGATTTGTAATACCTGTACTACCTATCACGTCCCAGTCGTATGTATGTCCCGCTACAAATGGCACACTGTAAGTCGCGACTTGTTCTTGACACGCTATAGGAGACCCTGTAATGGAAGGGGCAGGTAAGGGATTGACAGTAATATTCCTTGTAATGGTAGTTTGACAAGATGTCGATGTATTAGTTTGAGTAAGTGTTATTACGCCTATTGTGGGTAAAAGTACATTATTCCATTTTACAGTACATTTGCTTGTGTTATTTGCACCTACTATGCTGCCATTTGCCACACTCCAAGTATAAGTATTATTGACTACATCAGGCGTTTCATAATCTATCTCCTCTGTACCACAAGTAGGATTTTTGCCTATGATAGCAGGGGTAGGCAAGGGATTGATAGCCACATTGGTAGCTGTCTGCCTTGAGCAAAAGGTAGCTGTTACTATTTCTGTTACAGTCAAAGAACCTGCTACGCTTGTTCCCCAAATTACTGTTACAGTGTTATTGTTATTTGCTCCCGAGATAACCCCTCCCGTAACAATCCAGTTCCACGTCCTGCCAGCCAAAAAAGGTACACTGTAAGTGCGCGTGCTTGAGGCACAGACTGTTGCACTACCTGTGATAGCAGGCGTAGGCAAAGGATTGACAATGATATTCTGTAACCTTGAAGTGCTACAGCCCGTAGAAGGCTCATTGATACTCAAATTCAGTGTACCCGCTACAACCCCTGTGTTCCACTTCACTACTACACTACTACTTGTAGAAAGTCCTTGTATGACACCATTCGTAACAGTCCAGTTGTAGCTGTAAGTACCTGCTGTAGAGGCAGAGTAGGTATAAGTGTTATCTTCGCAAACACTTGTAGTGCCTGTGATAGTATTACTTAGTGCAGGATTCACATTTACATCTTTGGTAATGGTAGTTGCACAGCCTGTAACATTGGTTTGTACCAATGTAAGTGTTTGTGTGCCTATAGTATTCCAAATTACAGATATGCTGTTTGCTGATGTAGCTACTGTTGAACTATTTGTTGCTGTCCACAGATATGTATTAGCTCCTGAAAAAGTCGCACTGTATGTTTTTATCTCTCCCACGCACACCTCATAATCATTCGCAGGATTCAAAATAGGATTCGGAAAAGCTATCAACGAAATAGCTTGTGAGAAGGTACTATTGCAACCTGTAGCTATACTTGTCAGTTGGAGTTGCAAAGCACCTGTAGGCGCAGTCGCACTCCATTCTACTGTGATACTTTGTGTGGTATTGCTACCTAAAGTGATAGCACCATTCGCTACATTCCAAAGATAAGTATTGCCTGCTGGAGCTGTATAAGTATGGGTAGAACCTCTGCAAACATTTGAGGCAGTTGTTATATTTGCGGTAGGCAAGGCAGGCAAGGGATATACCGTTACTGTGATGGTAGGCGAATCTGTAAAACAAGTCTGTGTATTGGGCGAGGTATGATTGATGGTATGGCGTACACCTATGGTATAGGTGGTGGGTACAGTTACTGTAGGAAAGGTAAGGCTGATGCCATTGCTACCATCTGTAAAAGCCAATCCACCCGAAACTGTCCAGTTGTACGCACTGTTACCCAAAGTAGGTACGCTGTATGTTTGGGTAGAGCCTGCACAAGGCGCAAGATTACCTGTAATGACAGGCGCAGGTTTTCTGTATATATTTGTTGTTACAAACTGAAAAGTAAAAAAACCACCTGTGCAAGCTGGATTTGAGAAAAGTACAATCCCACTCCAAGCAATATAATCTTGTCCTATAGGTATGGTGATGGCATCTGTGTTCAAATAATACAAACCAGCTACGTTTACGATAGGATTTGGATAGACACTCCCATCAAAAGGAGCAAAACTAAGTACATTCGTAATTTGTGTATGACAGCCTGAAACCACATTGCCCAAAAGTTGATTGCCTGAACCTTGGCAATATTTTGCCAATATCGTAGAGTTAGCCACTGGACTATCTACCACTATCGTAACTTCCTGAAAAGCGGAACAACCTGTAACTGTATTCAATACCGTAAAACGCACCACATGAGAACCCACACCCGCCGCACTGGGCGTAAAGTTAGAGCCTACCACGCTCGTACCCGAAAAAGTACCCACCAAAGGAGGTACAAGCGAGGCTATATTACTGCTAAACGGAGATGCCAATAAATCTACAGGTGTATTTTGACTTACCAAGTAGGTAGGTGTACCTGTAGCCGTAAAAGTAGCCGTAGGATTGGACTTTATCTCAAAAGAAAAAAAACTACTGAGTGTAGTGCAACCTGCCGCATTGCGCCCTTCCACTTGCATAGTATATAGGTCGCTCACTGGTAACACAGGTATCGTAAGGGTAGCTACAGGCGAGAACCCAGTGATTGTTTGAAGTGTACCATTGAGCCTTCGAGCGAATCTATATTCAGTCGCATTGCCCGAAGCTGTAAAAGTAATCGTTTCACCCTGACATATTTGCGACACAGGCGCACTAAGCGTTACAGAAGGATTAGCCACAATATTTATGGTTACAGTAACTATGCTACTTCTACAATTAGTAGTCGTATTGCGTTGGGTTACATACCTTGTATAGACATTGGGGGCTGTATTCACAATACCCAAACTTGCAGGGGTAACATTCGTACCTGTAGTCAAAAGTATAGCAAGCGCAGGGTCGCTGTACCACTCTATCACAGTACCAGCTACCACTGCCGTTGTAAAATTTGTCATAGTAGCACCCACACAATAATTTACAATCGAGGCAGTACCAGGCGCGGCAGGCAAGGCATTTACACTAAAAGGCGTAATATTCACAGTACTTACACAGCCTTGCACATTCCTTACCCGCACGTTCATATTATATGTACCTGCCGCCAAACTGCTCAAGGTTGTATAAAAAGAAGTAGGCGAAAAAGCCTGCACTACCGTAGCCCCTATCGCAAATTCATACTCAAGTCCTGTACCACCTGCTCCTGCCCCTATAAAAGTAGCGGTTTGCCCTGCACAAAACGAAGTAAACGTAGCAAATACACTCAGGGTAGGCAAGGCATCTATTGAAACAGTAAGCGGTGTAGGTGTGCTTTTGCAAGTGCCATTGTCACTTACCAAATAAAAAGTAGTAGTCGAGGCAACGCCTGTCGTGATGCCCAAATTGGTAAGCGTTTTGGCAGCAGCTGTACCCGCTGTGATTTCTGTAGTAAGCCCTATATCGCTGTACCATCGAATCGTAGGCGAGCCTGTAGCATTTATGGTAGTCGTACCTGCATTTGTACCCACGCAAAAACTTTTAGAACTTCCTCCTGTGATAGCAGGCGAGGTAGGCAAGGTAGTTATCGTGAAAGGAACAGTCGTGAGTGCAACATCACTTTCGCAGTTGTTCACATCTCTGCCCGTTATATCCATCGTATAGCTACCCGCAGGCAAGGTATTCGAAGTAGTATAAGTGGCAGTATTTGAAAATGCCTGCACAGCTATAGAAGTAACGCCCTGTTTGACTTCAAATTTATATTGTGATGTACCTGATGCAGAAAAAAACAAAGAACCGCCCACACAGGCTGTAGTTCCCGAATTTACTACCGACACAGTAGGCAAGGCATTGATATTGATGACCAAGGGGACAGGCGCGCTGTAGCACGCACTATGATTGCTGGCGGCATACACTGTAGTAGTAGATGCGGCACCCGTAGAGATGCCCAAAGTAGCTAAAGATATACTCGCTCCCGTACCCAAGGGCAAAGTAAGTGCCATATCCGAAAACCACTCTATAGTACCTGTCCCTGTCGCACTCACTGTAGTCGTACCAGAAGCATTCACACAAAAGTTTTTGGGATTCGCGCCAGAGATGTTGGGCGCAGGATTATTTACTATAGCTATCGTTACAGTTGTAGCAACGCTTTTGCAAGTGCCGTCATTAGTTAGGGCATAAACTATTGTAGATGAAGCACTTGCCGTACTTGTAATACCCAAATTGAAAAGCGTAGGCGTAGCACCTGTATGCAGTAACATAGTCAAAGCTACATCACTGTACCATTCGAAAATAGGTGTACCTGTTGCAGTGATGGCTGTACTTGTGGCTGTACCCACGCAATAAGTTTTCGCACTTCCACCTGTGATAGCAGGCGCATTGGGCGGGGCTACACTTGCAAAAGAAGCAAAACTAACAACTGCTGTCATACCATTTACCCCCCCTCCTACTGTAGCTGTCATATTGCCCGAACCCGCAGAAGTGATTGCCCTTACATTCAATCCGCTGATAGTAAATCCTGTAGAATTAGTATTGTTTGTAGAAAAGTTAAAATTAACCGCACTTGCAGATACTACAACCCCTGAAATGCTCCCTCCTCCCCCACCTGTGATATTTACTGCGCCTGTGGCGGGCTGAAGCTCAAAACCTGTAGGCATAGTAAGTGTAACAGGTGTGGCTGTATTGCTTGTATTGGGTATGTCTGTATTATTGGTTTCAGTAATGGTAATCGTTCCCAAAGCTACATAAGCCGCATTGCCTACACAAAGATTTGACAATGACGGTGGTGTGCTTACCACGACTTGCGCCTTGCCTGCCAAAATAGAACAAAAACTTAAAAGCAATAGTAGTATAGACTTTTTCATATATAAGAACATTTGTATAATACTCAATTTATGTAAATTCCTAAAAAAGACTTTTAGTAACCAGCACAAATTTAATGTTTTATTTCTAAAATACAAAAAAAATCATACCTTAGACAAAAGAAATTTACTTAATTTAAAAATTAAATAATTGATTATCAAATATTTATTTGTTACTACGCTGCCCCCTGTTTTGGGATAATTTTGGTTCTTCGAGAGTTATTGCGGAGGCAAAACTGTAGAACAGGCTTCCAGCCTGTTTATGACTTGAAAACGACAGGCTGGAAGCCTGTGCTACAGCCTGTTCCGTAATAACTTTTTAAGAACCATAATTTTTTAATTTTTAGGTTCTTCGAAAGTTATTGCGGGCTTTACTAAAATTCACAGGGTAGCCATATTTTGCGCGGTGCTAAAGGGACAAGAGAGGCGCAAGCATGACTAATTCTCGGACAGGCTTCCGCAATAACTTTCGAAGAAGCAATTTTTATTAATTTTCCCAGTTCGTCGTTTGTTGAAGTTTGAAGACTTCAACACAGAGGTTTTGCGGTCTGCGACCGCGCTACCACGTCCATGTCCTTGCCTACCTCTATTCAGGCAGGCAAGGTGTGTGTTTGCAATCTATGCGCCTTTGGCATAGCGCATTGCCTTTGCATTGAAGTCTGAAGACTTTAGTGCAAAGGGCTGTAAGTGTTTGGTAGGACACCAAACGTTATTTTTCACACAAATTTAAAATTGTATAGTAGTGGTCAGTCTTAGTTAAATGTTCGTTTTTTTCGGTTGGCAATCCGCTTGCGGTTGTCAATCCGAAAAAAAGACCGCGAACAAATAAGCAAGACTGACCAATAGTAGTCTGCCATTAAATTTTAATCCCCAATACCATGATGTCATCTATTTGATTGTAGCCACCTTCTGTTCGCCACTGTAAGATAGTATCATGGAATATTTCGCCTTGCGAGGTCATGCTCAAGGTATGGTGATGTTCAATCATTTGCTTAAAACGACTTGCCATGAATTTTTTGCCTTGTTTCCCTCCGAACTGGTCTAAATAACCGTCCGAATGTAGGTAAAAACTTGTATTGTCGTCAAGCTGAATCGTGTGTTGGTCATAATCCATGATTTTTTCTATTTCGTATCCGCCCACACCTTTTCGATTGCCACGTATTTCTATCACTTGCTCATTTTGGACATAGATGAGGTCGTGCTTCGCCCCTGCAAATTCAAGCGTCTGTGTATTTTTATTGATGACTACGATACCCAAATCCATGCCTTCATGGTTTTTGTTTTCATTTTGTTTGAGGGCTTTTCGGATATTCAAATGGACGTGGCTGATGATTTCTTTGGGCGTATATATCTCTCGAATACCTATCACTTCGTGTAAGATTTCATTGCCGAGCATACTCATGAACGCGCCAGGCACGCCATGTCCTGTGCAGTCTGCCGAAATGACAAACAAATTTTCTCCTATGACTTCAAACCAATAAAAATCTCCCGAAACTACATCTTTGGGCATATACACCACAAAAGAGTCGGTAAAATGCTCTTGAAATGCGTCTTTGGTAGGCAAGGTTGCCATCTGAATCCGTTTGGCATACTCGATGCTTGCCATGATGTCTTCGTTTTGGTGCCTGATTTGGAGTTCGTATTTTTTGCGTTCTGTGATGTCTGTTTCTATACCTATATACTGTTGCAAAACGCCATTTTCGTCAAAAATTGGCGTGATGAGAATATCTACCCAATACGAAACTCCGTTTTTATGGTAGTTTAAGATTTCGGTTTGGAAAGATTTTTGGGAGGCTAATCCTTGCCTGAGCGCATTGATGTGGGCAGGGTCTGTCTGCTCACCTTGTAGGATATAGCCCGGTTTTTTGCCCATTACGTCTTCGAGGGTGTAGCCTGTGATGCGTGTGAAGCCTTCATTTATCCAAATTACCATGCCTTTACTATCTGCTATGATAACGCCATTGCTTGTTTTGCTGGCTACGAGCGAGAGTTGAGTAAGTTTTTGGTTTGATTTGGTTATCTCTGTGATGTCAAGCGAAGTCCCATGATAGCCTATCACTTTTTTGTTTTTGGCACTTAGGATAGGCTTGGCACGTATGAGCAAATATTTTGTCTTGCCTTCACTGTCAAATATTCTTTGGGTAAAGTCAAGGGCGGCGGCATCTCTTTTAGACGACATCATCTTGACCATGTGCGCAGAATCGTCAGGGTGCAGGAATTGCATATAGTCCTCATTGGGAAGTGGTGGAGGCGTATTGATATTCCAACCAAATTGTTTATATACTTGAGGCGACCATTTGGTTTCTTGGGTGATGAAGTTGAGTTCCCAATTTCCAAGTCCTGCGATTTCTTGGGCTTCGAGCAGTTCGGCTTCTGTTTCGCGGAGTATATCGAGGGTGTCTTGCGTAATTTTTTGGGCTTTTTTGCGCTTGCTGATGTCTGTAGCGAGCATGATTATCTTGAAAGGCGTACCATTCGTATCTTTGATAGGCGTATAAGAGCAGTTCAGCCAAAGTTCTTGATTCCTTGCCTGCCCATGCAGGTATTCGCCCTCTATGTAGTTGCCATCACATATTCGCGCCCAAACGGTTTGTATCGTTTGTTCGTGGGCAAGGTCTATGAGTTCGAAATATGTTTTTTTTCTAATCTGCGTGAGTGTATAGCCAAACAAGTCCAAAAACAGCTCGTTTGCATGTAAAAAATGCCCCACAAGGTCAAATTCAGCCACCGCACTAAACTGTGAGATGGCTTTGATGCGGGCTTCGTATTCTATGTTGCGGCGTTTGGCTATAGAGATGTCATTTGCCAATACTACCACGCGCTCAAGCCGTTCGTGGGCAGTAAAAATAGGCGTGAGGGTAAGATTAAACCATACTTCGGCATCTTTCCCCAATACCTTTACATCGCCACTGTACCCTATTTGGCTCTCCAACGAAATCAAAATAACCTCATAAATATCTGAGTCCAAAAAACTCTTATCTGCAATCTGTGTATAATGCTTGCCTACCAACTCCTCGCGCTCGTATTTCAGGATTTGCAGAATGGCATTATTTGCCTCCACTATCCTGCCTTTGAGGTCTATCTCGCATACACACATGGTACGATTGATGGCTTCTATACGCCCTTTCAGGGATTTTTCGCTTCGCGCAAGGTGGTCTTGTTTTTGTTGCAGGTCTTCAAAAGTAAGGCGCATTACTTCGTCCATAGACTTGATTTGCTCTGCCTTTTCTAATAGTTCTTGCGCTTTGGTGGCTAACTCAAGTTGTTCTTCAGCTAAATCGTTTTTTTCATGTTTTGATTGAAAAAGCACAAATACAAAACTCAATATAGCCAATACACCACAAGCAACAGGTAACATACCCTTGCCCAAAACACTTTCTCCAGCTATGCAGAGCAACAAAATGACTATCAGCCCTGCTTGGCAGGCAAGGCGAAAGTAATTTGATGAACTAAGCACTTTGGGCAATGGCATTGGTTCGAATAAAAGTTTTTTAAGTAAGTACGCGAAGAACTTTAAAGATTTGCAAATATATCTAAAAAATTACATTTGAAAGAAAAAACATTTTTTGTTTTTGAGTAATTTTAAAATTTCTTATCCCTCTCACAACGGCAGGAAAATATCATATCGC
>JAAFJK010000024.1 GCA_013298105.1 Cytophagales bacterium | reverse complement strand
GTTGGGTTTTTTGGGTGCGTCTTTTACGGAGTTTATAGGAATCCATGCTATTTTTGGGGCATTTATCGTAGGGATTGCGCTGGGCGACTCTATCCACATGAGCAAAAAAACCAAAGAAATCATACACGACTTTGTGAGCAATATCTTCGCGCCTTTGTTTTTTGTGTCTATTGGTTTAAAAGTCAATTTTATTGAAAACTTTAACTTCCTTTTGGTAGCAGTCATCATGGTTATGGCTTTCTTCAGCAAGACTGTAGGCTGTAGCATAGGGGCGAAACTAAGTGGATTCAAGACAAGAGAGGCACTCGCCATTGGTTTTGGTATGAATGCACGTGGCGCTATGGAAATTATTTTAGCCACCCTTGCCCATCAAGCAGGACTGATAGACGAGTATATGTTTGTGGCGTTGGTAGTAATGGCACTCGTAACAAGTATGACAAGTGGTTATTTTATCCGTTATTTTTTGCCCAAAGGAACAGAGAGCGTAAGCGAACCGAACGGCTTTATCTTGGTGGGCGATAACGAAATATCTTATTCTATAGCCAAATTTTTGGGGGAAAAGAAAATCCCTGTACTTATCACTGACCCTGACAAGAAAAAAGTAACTGGAAAAGTTGATTGCGCAGTGTATCAAGGCGATATTTTGGAAAATAAAGCCCACGAACAGCTTGACCTCAGCCGTTATGGTTACTTCATGGGACTAAGCGAAAATGATGCTATCAATGAAAAAGCCAGAAGGCTTTTTTCAGAAGAACTCATGGACGAACAGCATACGTTTCGCATCATCTCACGTGCCGAATGGCAGTCTGCCAGTGTTTCATTGCCTAATTATCTACTTTTTAGGGCGATTCACTGGAATTATGCCAATCTCGAAAGAGCCGTACAACTCCAAAACTCCAAAATCATAGAACTTCAATTTGAGAATATGGAAAAGCTCGAGCGATTCATTGCCCTTCACAACAAACGCCAACGCATCGTCCCTCTTTTTATCAAGATGGGCAAAGGCGTTTATGAGCCTATATCTTCTTATGAATTTAAGTCAAATGAAAATGTGAAATTGATTTATTTGGAAATATCTGAACCCTTGCGTGCGCCCAGAGTACGACCAGAAGCTGAAAGAAATACGGAAACTAAGCAACCTGAAGAAGGCAAAAAAACTACCCCAGCCATACAAGCCCCTGAATCTGAAAATACATCTCCTGAAAATCCACCTACCCAAACCCCATGAAAGGCATCATTCTCGCGGGCGGTTCAGGCACACGCCTACACCCACTTACGGTTTCAGTCAGCAAACAGCTCATACCTGTCTATGACAAACCCATGATTTTTTATCCGCTTTCTACACTCCTAAGTGCAGGCATACGCGAAATACTTATCATCACTACACCCCAAGACCAAGACCTTTTTATAAAACTGTTGGGCGATGGCTCAAATTTGGGTTGCGCCTTTTCTTATGCCAAGCAACAAGTCCCCAATGGACTTGCGCAGGCTTTTGTAATAGGCAAGGACTTCGTAGGCAAGGACAATGTAGCACTGATATTGGGCGACAATATATTCTATGGCACAGGGTTGGACACTATGCTCCAAAACTATACCCAACCTGAAGGCGGTATTGTATTCGCTTACCACGTATCAGACCCCGAACGGTATGGCGTGGTGGAGTTTGACAAAGACTTCAAAGCCATCTCGATAGAAGAAAAACCTGCCATTCCCAAATCTAACTATGCCGTACCTGGTCTATATTTTTATGACAACCAAGTCATAGACATTGCACACGCACTTACACCTTCACCCAGAGGCGAATATGAGATTACAGATATAAACAAAGCCTACCTACAGGCAGGCAAGTTGTCAGTGGGTATCCTCGACAGAGGTACGGCATGGCTTGACACAGGTACTTTCCAGTCGCTGATGCAGGCGGGACAATTCGTACAGGTCATTGAAGAAAGGCAAGGCTTAAAAATAGGTTCTCCCGAAGAAATCGCCTACAAAATGGGCTATATCAATGCCGAACAGTTGGAAAAAATAGCCCAGCCTCTCCTCAAAAGCGGCTACGGACAATATTTGTT
>JAAFJK010000258.1 GCA_013298105.1 Cytophagales bacterium | reverse complement strand
ATCATTTCTACCATCAGAGATACACAAGAGTCCTTTCATACCCACTGAGCCATTCAAGTTCATGATACGGAGGAGATATTGTTGCCCACCATTGGTTTTGAAAGTAACAGATTCTGTTTGTATTGTGTTGGTTAGGGTGTTGTTGGCACAAGCATATTGATTTTCGGGATTATTTGCACCGCTTAGCCCTGTGCCACAGTTTACAGGTCCTACACTTTTGAGGGCGGTATAAATGGCTATGGCTGGATTTGCCTCACCTCCACCACCGTTTGTGATAGTTTGATAGATGATGGTTGCGTCATTGCCATTGCCTATGAAGCGCACCCACGCATCACGCGTGTCTGTATTGGTAGTTTTTTGGTTACCATTGAGAGTAGTGCTAAAAGGAACTTCACAAGAACTTGTGGTAGTCTGAGGCAATGAACCACCTATTTCTGTAACAGGCAAAGCTGTAGTGAAATCCCTCAAATTAGGCTCTATAGCATCAGGATGCAAATCATTGTCGAAGGTTAGGGGAACATCTACGAATAAATTACAGTCGCCCACATATCTTGTATCAAGGTCATCATCATCACATATATCTCGCTCAGTAACGTTATAGATACACACCTTGCCTGCCATCGTGTTCGCAAATCTATTGATGATGCGTGCATAATACACCACACCTGCTATAGAAGCAAATTGATACCTCTCCTCCCCTGCGGTAGCAACAGGGACTTCATTCACACAAAAATTATTAGTTCCCAAAGCGGCTACTCGAATGAGTGAACCACACGAACCCCTGAATATTTCTATTTGTGTATCCTCTGTAGTGCTGTTTGCTTGGGTGTATTCTACAGCTGTAACTGAAGATGTAGCCGTAAAACTTATCCAACCATCACGCCAAGCGTTCGCGGCTGGTAAAGGACAAGTGGGAGGTGCAGCCGCAGGCGGTACAATCGTACCAGAACTGGCATCTGCCAAGATTTGGTTATTCGTAAATGCACTTGTAAGATTAAAAGTAATATCACAATCGCTTACGATAAGTTGCAAAGCATTTGAGCATAAATCTCCCGCAGGGATAGAATTGTTGCGAATACATACAGTGCCTTGTATGGTTCTTGAACCACTTTCTACATTGCCTATCCTAAAATAATACTGAGAACCCGTAGTAAAAAGTGCGGGCGCACCTGTATTCAAAGTAATACTCTCTGTACCTTCCACAACAACATTGCTACAAGAAATAACTTGCAACTGGGCAGGATCATTCACAGAAAGTTCACCTGTAATGGTATAGGCACTTGCTCCACTATCCAATGAAACAATGCGAATATGATAAACAACACCTGCCGCGGTATTTGTAACGAGTACTTCTGCCACGCCTGAAGTAGATATTTTTCTACTACAGCCCACTGCAGTACCCAAAGCGGCACAAGTTCCGCCAGCATAGACCTGCACAAGATAGTTCTGAAAACCTGTTTCTACGCCATTATTTCTAAAAATTACCCTGAAGTTACCTGTTCCTGTACTTGTATATTTTACCCAAACATCTCTGTTTTCAACATAAGGAGTAGAGGCTGGTACAAATGGTGGTGGAATGGTACCCAAACAAGTAGGACCGGGAGTGATAGTACCATTGATAGCTGTGTTCACATTAACTCCAGTCAAGACCATATTTGTATTGATGGAAGTACCCGCGCAGGCAAGGGCGTATGTGTCGTATGTTACAGCACTTGCCGACTGAAGTGCACCTCCCTTGAATACTTGCATAGCGACATTGGAGGCAGTTGTGAAATTGTTGTTATCGTCATTGTTGTATTCCACTTTATAGCCCCCTGCAGGAATAGCACCTGATACTTGGAAATTTCCCCAAGCATCATTGCGCGAAATGGGAGAAGCGCATGAAGGTGCATTTATGGCACTTCCTACCCCTCCTACGCCCAGCGTAACGGGTTCGCCCCCATCATTTTCAAAAGTATTGTAAATGTTGAATATTTTTCCGCAATCAGCACCGTTCGTAAGAAAAATACGAGAAGTATAAAAAAAGTCTTCTGACCTTGTAACATCTTCATATAAACAAAAAGAACCTAATATATCTGTAGTGTTAGTTTCGCTTGAAAGCTGAATATAATAGGTTGTACTCGCCTCCACCACAAAATTGGTAGCGGCAAAGTTTGAAGCAGATGCCATAACACAAGTACCCGCTACAGAAGTGCCTGGTATACCATTTTTTGTTATACCAATACCAATATTTTGATTGCCTGTGAACTCTGCACGCAGATATTTACCCACATCAGAAGCAGCAGGTATGTATTTTAGCCACACATTGAGATTGTCTGGTGCGGTATTACAACTGGTAATAGGATTAAGTGCATCATCATTAAGAATATCAATCGCTACACGCACACCACAACTTCCCACTCGAATAGGAGACGGAAATGTGCCTGAAGTTACATCAGAAGCATCATCTCTGTAAGCTACCTCATCAATGCACATACTACCCGTCATAGTGTTTTCGTCTATCTTGTTCATTACTCGGATATAGTATGTACCTGTAGTAGGTGCTTCAAATTCTATAGATTCTGTACCTATACCGGGTACATCATCTTGGCAACTTAAAAAAGTTAGATTGCCACAATCACCACTGTATATTCCTAAAGACGCATCTTTGTTGGCATTCGTATAGCGTATGCGTATGCTCATACCTGCTGTAAGGGCTATTCTTGCCCAAGAATCCTGTTTGGGTACAATTCCACAAACAGAAACACCCAATAAAGATTCATTGTGTACATGATTGGCAGAAACATCAAACGAAAAATTACAAGTACCTATAGATACAGGTGCCGAGCTAATGCACAAATCTCGTTGGGGTGCGGGTCCTGTATAAATGGACATATTGCCACTGTAACTACCCGCTGTACTTTGGTTTATGATGCGTACTAAGTAATCTGTACCTGCAATGGCACTGATTACTGCACTTTCTGTGTTTTTGCTTGCTACTGCTGTGTAAGTAACACTGGGAGGTGCTGACACACCTGTAAAGCGATTCGTACATTGCAAAAGTGGCAATGTACCACAGTTATCACTATATACAGCCAATACAATGTCTTGCGGTGTAGTAGGCGTAAAGCTCACAACCATCAAGCCTGTAGTTGCAGCGCGTACTTTCAGCCAACTATCTTGAACAATAGAACCAACGGTCTTTAAAGGAAACGAACAGATAGGAGGACTGGCAGAGGCTGTCTGCCCTGCGGGTATAGTCAAGGCTCGATTCGTATAATCTCCTGTCAAGAGTATCGCTCCTGTGCAGTTGTCTGTAAATTGTGCATAACTTGTTTGAAAAACAAGCAAGGACAAACAACAAAAGAGTAATTTTTTCAAAGTGTATGGACGTGTCTTCATTTGATAGCGTAAGTAAAACAGCTTTATTTTACAAATATACGTGATTTTTTATAAAAAAGTTGGTTTTTTTTTCTTTATTTTGAGTTTTAACTATTTTTTAATAGACTTCTTGTGAAAGTGTTATTTTTGATACCTCAACCCTGTCCTTCTCCAATTCGCAAAAATACGCCTGAAAATGATATATCGCCTTACAAAAAAGGCAATCACAAAAGTAGCTATATTTTGAAAATTAACAAATTTACACGAATTTTGCGGCATGATTTTCTCCTCTTTAGGTCGTTTGCGCCTCGTGGCTTTTGCAGAAGGTGTGTCTTTGCTCCTCTTGATTTTTGTGGCTATGCCCCTGAAATACGGTATGCGTATCCCAGAGCCTAATTTTTATATTGGCTCAGCGCATGGGGTTTTGTTTGTGTTTTATGTGCTTTTACTACTACAAGTTACTATAGAAAAAGGCTGGACGTTTTGGAATTTTGTCTGGTCTTTTGTGGCTTCTTTTGTGCCTTTTGGGACTTTTTATGCTGACAAGGTAATCTTTACGAAAGTAAGGAACTAATTTTATTGAACGATTGTCAAGGTCTTTGACTGTTGACAACGTTCGATAAAAATGTACCAAAAAACTTGCCTACCAAAACGAAAAATTCACGCCTCCCTGAAATGCGTATCCTTGCAAGAGGTCAAAGTTATTCACAGGATACATATAACCTGCCTGCAAATTCACAAATAAATTTTGGCGCGAAACAACGTGCATACCCAAAGTAGGTGTAAATTGCAAAGTAGTCCCAAAGTTTTTATTTGAAATTCCTCCCATCTCCAAACCAAAATAAGGGATAAAATAGTTACGTTTGGGATTGCGCTCCAAGGACATATCAAGCCCTACAGCATACAAAAAAAAGTCTGTTATATTTTTTTTACTGCTATTGAGCATATTGAGTTTACCATACAAACGGATATGGCTCGGACCCGAATCGTCATTTTGTGCCACGTGTGTATAAAACAAAAACTCAACCATGCCCCCGCTCAGTGTTCCCAAAGAGTCTTTACTTTTAGGTATCAATACATTGAATCCACCGCCAGGCATAAAAGTTCTGTCAAACTCCGCATGGATGTTCTTTTTGGGTGCGTCTTGTGCAAAAGCGCACCAAGTCAAAGAACTAAAAACTAAACATAAAAATATCTTTTTCATAATTTTTAAACGCTTTTTGGGTAAAAATATTGTGAGCGACATAAAAACTTGCCTGCCCGCTATAGTACGGGCAGGCAAGTTTTTTAGGATACAAACGCACTTATAGTTGTTACCAAAACAAAAAATTGGTTATTTATTATCCAAAACTGTTTGCAAGATTTTGGATAAATCTTCTTGAGTCCAAGGCTTGTGCATACAAAACAATAGATTTGCTTTGTTTCGAGCTTTTTCAATGGCATTTTGGTCTGCCTGTCCCGTAAGCATGATTTTTTTGATTTGAGGATATTTTTCGTGCAGGCGTATCAAAAATTCATCACCATACATACCAGGCATAATATAGTCAGAGATGACTACTACAGTATCAAGTCCATCTGCTGTGAGTTCATCAACTACATCAAGGGCTTCTGCACCATTTTGAGCAACTTCATAGTTGTAAGCAGAGCCGAATATATCTCTGAGCTGGTTTTTTAGGCTGTCTAAGACGGTTTTTTCGTCATCGACACATAATATTGTATTTTTGGGCATGGATTTAATTTAGAATAAAAGTGCGCGAATTATTTTTATTTACAAAAGTAATGACTATTTTGAGTATATGGCTAAATGTAAGCCAAATATCGACAAACTGCTGAAAAAATAAGGTAAAAAGCGTTTTTTTTGATATAAAAATAAAAAAGCCATAGAATTTTATTGAATATTCTAAATAGTCTGTATTTTTGAAAAAAATTGTGAAATAAAGTGAATTCAACCCCTATTCAGTTTTTGGTTACTTTGGAAGAAGCCAATTTGATATTCAAGGCTTTGGGAAAACTTCCCTTCGCAGATGTGTACGCGCTTATCGGAAAATTGAACGAACAAGCCAATAACCAACTTGCCCCCCAAGAAGAAATGGAGGAAGAATAGGTATTTTGGCGTTTGGGTAGGCAAGTTTAAAATTAAGGAACGAGTAAAAAATAAGATGGTCAGGTTTTGTGCGATATTTTGGGTTTAGACGAGGCGCAATAGAAGCGCAAAGCGGTGTTTTGTAATGAATATTGCAACAAAGTATAAGCGCAAAAGATTAGCAAAATGTCCAAGTTATTTTTTACTCGTTCCTAAGAAAAATAAAAATTGCATTGAGCAAAAATATAAAAAGAACACACACAAAAAATATGGAAGAGCCTTTATTAGTGTCCGATAATGCTTACAACCA
This sequence comes from Cytophagales bacterium, assembly GCA_013298105.1. GTDB lineage: Bacteria > Bacteroidota > Bacteroidia > Cytophagales > Microscillaceae > RDXI01. The sequence goes on along the minus strand of JAAFJK010000258.1, from coordinate 5,369 downwards.
TGAAGCATACGATTATGACGCATTAAAAAAGAAGGGTATAAGCTACATACAACAACTTACAGGCGGTTTTTGGACTGACTACAATGCACATGACCCTGGCGTTACGATTCTCGAACAGCTCGTATATGCTATGACTGACCTTGCCTACCGCACAGGTCTGCCTATTCAAGATTTATTGTTTGACATAAATCCTGAAAATAAGATTTTTTTCAACCCTGCTGAGATTCTCACAGTCGACCCCATCACGTTGCTCGATTATAGAAAAGCTATGATTGATGAATTGCCTGAAATAAAAAATATTTGGTTTGATGTGATTGGGCAAGAGGACAATACATTGAAGGGACTTTACAAAATCATTGTAGATGCTCAAGATATATTAAAGACAACCGAAGATGTCAAGGCTTTTGAGGCTAAAATCCGCCACATTTTTGCCAAATATCGTACTGTGTGCGAAGATGTGGAGGAGGTTATTGTCCAAAAACCTATCCAAATCACATTGGAAGCAATGATTGAACTCTCTGAAACGGCAGAGCCAGAAAGTGTATTGGCTGATATTTTCTTTAAACTAAACGAATATTATAATCCTGAAATCAACTTTCTGCCTCTGCAAAAAGCCATAGACAGTGGCAAAAGTATAGAAGAAATATTTTCGGGTCCATTGCTGAAGCATGGCATCATAGTAGATGAGGATTTGAAAGACCGACATACACAACTTTTGATGTCTGATGTATCAAGGGTGCTGATGCAAATAGAGGGCGTTTCGAGTATCAAACGTATGCAACTTTTTGCAGACGGACGGTATTTTGATGGCTCTTTGCAGTTGGGCGAAGGGGACAGTGTACGTTTTGGCTTGCCTACCGTTTCGACTGACAGTGAAAAACCCTATCCGATTAGCTTTTATAAAGGTAATTTTCCTTATACTTCTGTAGATTATGCCAAAGTAACGCGCCGATTCAATGAATTGAGTGCGGGTAATAAGCGTGTCTATAGGACTGAAGAATACGATTTTGATACGCCTAAAGGACAATATTGGAATTTGTCGGAGTATTATTCTCTTCAAAACCAATTCCCGATGATATATGGCGTGTCGGCAGAGGGTGTTCCCTTGCCTGCGGACGAGGCACGCAAGGCACAAGCAAAACAGCTGAAGGGCTATTTGGTGCTGTTTGAGCAAATATTAGCCAATTATTTGGCGCAAGTATCGAGATTGAAGGATATTTTTTCGCCCAAAACGCGCTTCAGGCAAACGTATTTTTCGCAAATGTTAGACAGTGTACCAAACGGCAAGGATATTTTCAGACAAGAGTTTGATGAGTATTTGGCTGATGGACTGACTATGGGCAAAAACCCTGTGCCTGCTGAATATAAGACTGGTTTACAGGAGCTTATGCGCCAACAGGACAACTATGAAGAAAGACGAAACAAGTTTTTGGACTTCTTTTTGGCAGTGCATGGCGAAACTTATGAAGCCTATCAGCTTTCGCAAAAACCTTTTTACAAAAATTCTCAAGACTTTGCACAATACCAACTTGAAAGTAAAACTAAATTTTTGGAGGCACTTGCACAACTGAATAAAAAAAGAGCTACAGCTGTCAATTATTTGAATCCAAATCTGATAGAAAACTATCGCTCAGGCTTGGAACAAAAATTGATAACACTACTCAATCTTACTACCAAAAACAAACTACAAGCTACCCTCGACTTGCCTACCCTCACTGAAGATAGGAATGATGCAGAATGGCTCTATATCACAAATTTGCAACAAGCGGGGCTAAGTAGTGAGTTGATTGATACACATTTTGACTACATAGACGAAAACGACTTGCCTACCCCACCCAGCGTAGAGGCAGGCAAGCTCTTGCTGACTACCTCTGAAGAAGACAAAATAGAAGCAAATATACTCAAAAATACACCATTTGACAATACTAAAAGATACAGTACGTATTTTTTGCGCGAAGGTGCAAGCCTCGAAAACTATTTGGTAGGCAAGGTGCCTGACGCTGAACAATACCACATTGTATTCAAAGAACAAGACACTTATTTGTATTTGGGTAGTTTTGATTCTGAAATATTCGCGCTCAAGGGTGTGATGAAAATGCAGAAAATATTGCACGAGCGCAACACGCAAGATGAAAAAATGTTCTTGGTTGAAAACATTTTGCTTAGACCTGACGTAAACGAAGAAAAATTCGGTGTTTTTCTTTTAGATGAAAAAGGCAATCGTATTTTAAAATCTAACAAAAGATATACTTTTCATAGAAGAAAACAAATCATAGCCACGCTTGAACCTTATCTTCGCCAAAGCAGTAACTACAGCGTAGAACGCAAAGACAACGGAAATTTTGAAATCCAATTCAATGCAGAACTTGATGGCGAAAATATATTGCTTCGCTCTATAGTAGATATAGAATCTGTACAAGATATTCATGAGATACAAGAAGATTTGATAAAATTCGTATCAAATGAGAAAATAATCATAGATTATGAAGAAAAAATAGCCTTCTATATACAGCTTACGGACGAAGACGACTCTATAGAAGAAGACTTTTTCCACTATCAGATAAGTTGTGTATTGCCCAACTGGACTACTCGCCTACAAAACGAGCAGTTTCAAGATGTAGCAGAAAATATCATCAAGGAAAATATACCTGCCAATGTCATTGCGCATCTGTATTGGCTCTCTATTGAAGACATGAAACGTTTTGAGGAACTTTACAGCGCGTGGCTGGCGGCTATCCAAGACATCAAAGACCCTAAAAAAATAGATGCAGATTTGAGAAATGAATTTACAAGGTTTTTGGCTACCAAATATGCTGAAATCATGAAATAGGAATAACAAAACTAACACACACAACCACATAAATATAATCTTTTGCTCCTTCAACTTTAATAAAATAATATTTTGATAATGAAAAAATACAAAGCCATCTTGTGTGTTGATGATGAACCTATCATTCTAAAAAGCCTCAAAGCCGAACTAACACAAACTTTTGGACAGGAATACCTGATAGAAGTGGCAGAAAGTGGTGAAGAGGCTTTAGAAATCATTGAGGAATTTGCACAAAAAAGTATAGACACCCTCCTCGTCATCTCGGATTGGCTGATGCCTGATATGAAAGGTGATGAGCTACTGGCAACTATCCACGAGCGTTTTCCGAATATTGCCAAGATTATGTTATCAGGGCAGGCAGACAACCAAGCCATCGAGCGCGTAAAGTCTATCTCTCATGGGACTTTCGTAGCGAAGCCATGGCGCAAAGAAGAATTGTATAAATTGATTAATGATTCTTTGAATCCATAAAGCCCCAACCAAAAAATTAGTAAACACATCACTATTAACCCTTAAATGTATGTTTGATAATATCCTCAATGCAGTCTGCAACGCGCTGAATCAATATATGCGCAACAGGTTCAGTATTACCAAAGATAAGGTAAAACTCTCGAACGTCATGCGCTCAGATGATAACAAAGGTGTAGGCGATAGCGAAAAAATTTCTGTTACGCTCGTGAGCGTATCTCAAGAACAAAATGTAAGGCACAAAACCCCCAATCTGGCAGATATGCCTATCAATTTGACGCTTTTGGTGCTGTTTGCGGTCTATTCGGGCGATGATGGGAGCTATGAGCAATCACTCAAGGAACTTTCAGCAGTGATGAGTTTCTTTCAGGGGAATCCCGTTCTTACCTCTCAAAATATACCTGACTTGCCTGCCGACATAGAACGGCTTGTTTTTCGCCTCGAAACACAAACCATTCAAGAACAACAAAATATGTGGGCAATGTTGGGAGGCAAGCACGTTCCTTCGGCTACTTATCGCGTAAACCTTGTACCTATCATGGAAGGCAATAATTCTATATCGGGTAGAGTTGGCTCTGGTTTTGGTGGATAAAATCAGACCACTGTACAATTTCAATTTAAGCCCCTAAAATTACTAAAAAGCGAAAAAGATATAAAACTATTTTTCTTTTTTTGTACGTTGTCAATGGTTGCAAACCTTGACAATCGTGCAAAAAAAGAAAAATAAGCCGATTATTTTTTATTTTCAACGCTTGTCAAGGTCTTCGACCACCCGCAACGTTAAAAATAAAAAATACGAAATAACAAATTATATAGTAGTCCGAAAAAAATGTATCTTTGCAAATGAAAAAACTAATCCTCACTTCCCTATTTGCTTGTATGCTTTTTGCTTGTGATAAAAAAGCGGAAAATGTAACAAAGCTCTCCGCTATAGCGTGCCAAGATGTAAAAGACGACCTCGAGGCATATCTCGGCATGGCAGGCAAGTTGCTTTTGGGTTCGGTAATTACTGAAGAAGCTAAAAGTCAGACAATATGCGACTGCCTCACACCGCTTGTAAAACAAGAATTTGAAACCAAAACTCCGCAAGACCTCGAAACTATGATAGTGGATAAACAAATGCGTGGCAGAGTCATCAAAAGTGCCTTGTCCAAAAACTTGAAAAGTATTTTTAATTGCTACAAAGAAAAAGGTTTAAAAGGTTTGGGTATTGGTAAATAAGTACCTTGCCTGCCTACAGTTGGTAGTAGTCAATTTGGCTACTACCTTTTATTTTTTAGTATTTTGCTTACTTTGTGTTATTTTATATTTTTTGAAGGAAATGGCTAATTCAAAAAAAATAACAAATATTTTGCACTTTCAAAAAACTTGCCTACCTTTGCAACGCGAATCATAATTCAGGGCTGTAAAGCCCTTGCTACAGCGTGGGCTGTTTGCTTTTTGGTACATACTCCTTGTATATACGAGTGGGTACGTATTCCTATCTGAGCGTTTTGGAAACGCATAGCCCTGAAAAGTGATTCGCAGCAGATAAAGAATACGTATCCACTCTTTTTTTATAAACCTTAAACCAAACCCCCAAAACAATGGAACTTATCAAAATCTCTATCAACTCCGAAGGACAAACTGTAGTTTCTGCACGTGATTTATACGAATTTTTAGGCTATAATAAAGCTGTATGGTCAAGGTGGTATTCTCAAAATATAGTAGATAACAAATTTGCTGTTGAAGGCGAAGATTGGGTAGGGTTCAACATCATGTTGAACGGTAATGAAACAAAGGATTTTGCTTTGCTTTTAAATTTTGCAAAAAAGCTTTGTATGCTAGCACGTACAGAGCGTGGTGAGCAGGCAAGACAATACTTCATTGATTGCGAAACCAAACTAAAAGCAGTGCAGGCAAGTGCAAACTTCTTGCCTGAAGAACTCATGACCAATATCAACGAGCTGATAGACGATAAAATACAACATCTTGCTACCAAACAAGAACTGAAAAAATTAGACCAACAAACTGACAAATTGGTAACAGATGTGATAGGCAGTTTTTATGATTGGTTGAATGACAACGTTTT
>JAAFJK010000680.1 GCA_013298105.1 Cytophagales bacterium | reverse complement strand
CATCCGTGGCATTATTTGTGCTAATCACTCGTGTACCCATGTCTAAAGTCGCACCTGTATTTACTGTAAAATTACTTCGTGTGGTGGTTCCTAAAGGTAGTGTATGATTTGATAACATTTGCAAGTAACTATTTGAATTGACCACATACGGCACAAATTGAGAAGTTAAGCTACCTGTATAAGAAAATGTTTGTAGTGTACCACCACCATTAAATACAAAACCTAAAGGTTGACTTACTGCACCAGTGCCAAATCTACCTGTACCTGAATGATTAAAATTACGTACTATATTGACGGCGTTATTATCAGCAGCTACTCCAGAAGAAGCAAAATCGACTATTCCGTCCGCTCCGCTGCTTGGCAGACTTGTGCCAGTAGAGATAAAATCTCTCCCCACATTCACAACAGCACTTCTGCTTGCACTTGCACCCAAACTTTCTAAAATAATCCTACCTGCACCAGCTATAACAAAATCTCTTGATATATTCAAAGTAGTGTTTGGAGCAGAACTATTACTAATCACTCTCAAAAGACCACCACTTAAAGTTAGGTCATTTCCTACAGTACAAATAGCTGTGCCAGAGCTATTTGCCACGTTAAAAGTACCACCTATTATATTAACATTTCCAGCCACTGCCAGTGTGCTTGTACCTGCGGTGTTGCTTACATTGAACGTTGCACCATTCAGCGTAAAGTCATTGGCTACATTCATAGTATTTCCAGCACCTATACTATAGGTTTGTGTGCCACTGAATATCAGATTGTGGTAGTTGAAAGAAATCATGGAGAAGCCGCCACCTGTAGTAGCAGAATAATTGACAGTGCTTCCTGTAGTTGTATATGTCCCAGTTCCCAAAGCAAAAGTACCCGCAATGTTTATCTCACCACTTGATTCAAGGGTTCGGTTGCCATTGCCTGTATTGGTAATACCGCGATAGGTAAATGCAGGGATAGTTTGCATACCCGCACCACTAAAATTGATGGTATTGCCCGTATTGGTATAACCACCTACGCCTGTAGTAGTGATAGCAAAAGTACCTGCGATATTTATCGTTCCTACAGGCAAGGTAACTATCGGACTTCCTACCCTTGCACCTGAAATAGTCAAATTGCTATAACTTGTTAAGGCGATAGTCTGTGCGCCTGTCCCGCTATAATCCACTGTACTACCTACTGCCAAAGCACCGAAAGTAGGATTGATAGTATTTTGCAAACTAAGTGTACCCAGATTTGCTACATCTATAGTACCTGTTACGTTTTGTCCAGCAGGCAAGGTAAAGTTTGTGGCAGTTACACCATCACCTACTATGATTTTTGAGGTTGAACCAAGTAACCATGTTGCAGGGTTTGTAACGGCAGTATTATTTCTGATATTCCAATTAGTATTTGCTTGAGTTATCAGGGTTGGATTGGTGCCTGTTCCGTCCGTATTTGTTCCCCAATCAGCTGTATTTGTGATAATTCCACCAGATTTAAGATAAAAATCGCCTACTACATTAAGAATTACAGCATTAGAATAGTCGCTAAAAGTAGTGCCTGAACACCTTGAACGAACCTCAAAAAGATATGTCCCCGCGCTCAATCCTGCTATGACTGTATTGTTAGTTGCCTGCCCTGCCACATTCACCACTATATAAGTGCCTATACCTGCGCTTTGCAAGCGATAGCGCACATCATAGCCATCTGTGGCTTCGGCTTGTGCAGTCCAATTTACGGTTACGTTTGCACCTGATTGCGTTACTGCCCCGATAAGAGGGAAAGGTGTGCAAGTGTTGGGTGTATAGGTAAAGGTTAGTCCAGAAGTAGGTGCTATGGTACTTGTGAATGGTAAGACTGTCGTGTTAGCAGTTCCCATCGTAGTTCTATCCCAGTTTAGATTATGTTCTCTATTCAAAATTTGTGTACGCCAAGTTTCATCAAATCCTCGAAGTCCTATTTGCATTTTATTGGTATCATTTGTTCCTGCTGTACAAGTGCCATATACTATATTTATGTTACCTGTAGAAGTATTTAAACGAATTTGAAAATTTACAGTTTCAGTAACAGCTGTTAAGTAATAGCGTTTAACATTTTTCCATTGTACGATAACTTCATTGCCTATCGTACTCCAACCAACGTTAGATGTTGCATCTATTCCAACTAAATCTTGCCCAAAAGCGGCTATGATATTTTGATAGGCTGTAGATACTGTAGATAGTGGAGTATAATTATTGTCTGCTGGTCCCGTTGCGCCACCTAATTTCAAAAATCCATTGGTAGATACAAACATATTCGTATAGGATACACCATTATAAGTAAAACTTGTAATAGATTGACTTGCACTAACATTGTCGTCTAATGACGCACCACTATAAAGAACTGTGGTAGGCGTTATTTCACTGTAAGTACCATTACTTTGACTAAACACATAATTCAAAGGATTGGGCAAAGTGGTAGCATTGGCGTTTTGGAAAGTAGTAGAATAAGCCGTTCCACCATTTGTCCAAA
>JAAFJK010000063.1 GCA_013298105.1 Cytophagales bacterium | reverse complement strand
CATGATAATTTCACTCACGCGAAGCCACGCTGTAAGCGTCTGTTGGTATTGCCTAACCGCGTAAAAGCTCGATAACAGACGCTTACAGCGTGGCTAAATATTCTCAAGTTATTTTCTACTCGTTCCTTATGCAGAAGTAAGGTATGAGCGTGAATACTCGCGCCAGTGGTAAAAAAACTAAAAAATCACAAAACCCCGTCTATCCCAAAAGTAGTTCGAATGGCTTTGAATACCTTTTGCTGGGCTTTGTCGGCAGTAGCGAGCAGGCGAGGCATCTGAAAAAAGACATGAATCATGTGGTCATAATGTGCAAGCTCTACCTTTACGCCTGCTTCTGTAAGTCTTTGGGCGTAGCTTTGCCCTTCAGAGCAGAGCGGGTCATAGCCTGCAGTGATGACGATAGCGGGAGGCAAGTGCTTTAGCTCCTCCAAAGAAGCGTGGTTGGGCGAGAGTAGGGGAGAGGTAAGGTCAGTTTCGGGCGTAACATATTGATTCAAAAACCAACGCATCATGTCTTCTGTCAAAATATACCCTTTGGCGCGGGTTTGGATACTTTTTCCTGAAAGAGTCGCATCAGTGCAAGGATAGACGAGGATTTGTTGGCGAATGGCAGGCAAGCCATGCTGTACTGCCTGCATACAAACGCCAGTCGCCAAATTTCCGCCTGCACTGTCGCCCATCACTATCAACTTGCCTACGTCCGCGCCCACTTCCGCGCCATGTGCCGCTATCCAAGCCGTAACTTCATAACAAGCACGCGGAATATCGGGAAACTTATATTCGGGCGCGCGCGGATAATCTACCGCTATCACTGCACAGCCTGTTTCTTTTGCCATGCGCCTGCACAGATTGTCGTGTGTTTCAAAATCGCCAATCACAAATCCACCCCCATGAAAATATACAACGGTAGGCAAGTCGAGCTTGGCTGAAGGTTTGTAAATACGGATTTTACAAGCCGAGATAGAAGTCATGACGATAACCTCGCGGACTTCATGGAGTTCGGCAGGCGCAAATTCAATCAGTGCGCTGAGGCGTTTGAGTTGTTTTCGATTGTGTCTGCGGAAGACTTCAGGCGTAACTTTACTTATGTCAAGTTTTGCCATCATGTTGTGTACCATCAGTACCGCCCGCAACTTTAAAGGAAGTCCTAACATGAGGAGATTTACGATTTTTGATTTACAAATGTTTGGTAATTAAGTAATTACTCCACAATTTTTAGTTTTTTGGTATAAGTAAGGATATGCTTCAGGCATTGGGCAGTAAGGATAGCATCTTCGAGCGCATTGTGTAACGTATCTTCTCTATGATAGCCAAAAAACGAGGCGATTTTTCCCAGACTGCGCCCACGCGCGGTTTCTTTTTTATTTGCCTTCAAGATTTCTTCAAAATAGAAAAATAAGGTATGCAAATCAATCAAAACGTTTGAGAAATTCCATTTCATTTTTTCTTTTTGATAGGCATGGCGCAAAAAATTGATGTCATTGATGACACTCTGCCCACAAATAATCACACGCCTAAGCGCGTTTTCACGCTCTTGCAAAGAGAGATTACGCAAACCCATCTTCTCCAATATCCAGTCCTCAAATTCGGGCAAAAGGTCATATATCATTTCTGCATCTTGCAGTTCAAGCCAGCTCAAGCCATGCACTTTTTCGGCACTGGAGGAGAAGGCTTCTTCATTCTCAGGGCAAACATCATCAAGAAATTGCCCCAATTCCTGCCACTCGGCATCATAAAGTACCGCCCCAATTTGTAGGATTTCGTGCCAGCCAACCTCTGTGCCAGAAAGCTCAAGGTCAAGTACAAGGTAATAATTCATAGGAAGTAAAAATTCGAGAGGCAAAAATACAAATCTATTGTTATAAATTTGCTATCTTTGCGACAGATTTGCAAAAAAAGAAAATCTAACATGAAAAAATACAGCAAATATTTTCTGATAGTCTTCGCTATCATTGCTTTAGACCAGTTTGTGAAGCTCTTAGTACATTTTAACATGGAAATGGGCGCAAATGGGCAAATCAAACTCTTGGGAAATTGGCTCAAGATTCATTATATCCTGAACCCTGGCATGGCGTTCGGACTAAGCATAGATGCGACCTATGGCAAACTAATGCTCACACTCTTTAGGATAGTCGCTACTGTTTTGATAGCGTATTATATCAAGGTTTTGATAGACAAGAAAAGACATACAGGCTTTGTTATTTGTATGTCCATGATTTTGGGAGGAGCTTTGGGAAATGTGATAGACAGTACCTTTTATGGGGTGTTTTTGGGCAATGCGCCCGCAGGCTCGCCCACCGCATGGTTCCATGGACAAGTGGTAGATATGATATATGTGGACATCTGGGAAGGCGTTTTGCCTGAATGGATACCACTCATGGGAGGCAAGTATTACTCTTTTTGGCCTATTTTCAATATTGCAGATTCGTCTATCTTTTTGGGCGTGATGACCATACTTTTCAGAAACGAAAGTTTTTTCAAACAGCCCAAACCAACCCCTGAAACTAACAATCTTTCCAACGAAATATGAAACATTTTGCTTTATTCCTTCTTCTGCTCGCGGTGGGCAGGCAAGGGCTGGCTCAAGAAAATTATGCCCAATACCGCAAAACATATACTTTTGAGCGCGAAAAGTTTACTGGCAATACCGCAAGCGAACCTAAGCGCGTAGAATTGCCCTTTGATTCGCTTGTCCAAAAGGCGCATTTTACAGCAGACCTGAACCGCGCCTTAGACTATGTGCCTGTATATGTGGCGGTTATGAAACCCATAGAAAAGAAAAAATTTGAAGGTTGGCGTATTCAAATCTATAGAGGCAGAAGCCGCGAAGATGCCATCAATGCCAAAAAAGTAGCCTATGAAATGTACCCCAACTTGAACGCTTACATGGAATACAGCGCACCCACTTATCGCGTAAAAATTGGCGACTTCTTAGAGCAGTCTGAGTATCCTTCTATGCTTAGACGCTTAAAACGCACCTTTCCTACCGCTATCTCAGTACGCGCCATCGTAACCATCATCATCGACAACCGTGATGAACTCGAAGAACGCGAAAAACGCAAACGCGACAAAGAAACAAAAGAAAAACGCAAAGACGAAGAATAAAAATAGCTTTATCCCAATTATACGCCTTATGGACTTCTCGAAATATATTCGTGATGTAAAAGATTTCCCAAAAACGGGAATCGTATTCAAAGACATTACCACTTTGCTGAAAGATGCTGAAGCACTCCGCGCCGCAGGCAATCAACTTTATGAGTTTAGCAAAGACCTCAAAATCAATAAAGTAGTAGGCATAGAGTCGCGTGGATTCATCTATGGACTTGCGCTGGCAGATAAACTTGGGGCAGGATTTGTGCCTGTGCGCAAACCTAAAAAACTTCCTGCCGAAACCATCAGAGAGGAATACACCCTTGAATACGGCACAGATGCGCTTGAGATTCACAAAGACGCTATCACGAAAGGCGACCGCGTACTAATCCATGACGACCTGCTCGCTACAGGTGGTACGGCAAGTGCCGCCTGCAAACTCGTAGAGGCATTGGGAGGCGAAGTCTTGCAACTTTCTTTTTTAATAGAGCTGGGCTTTCTCAAAGGGCGCGAACGCTTGCAAGGTTATGACATCAAAGCCTTGGTAAACTACTCAGAAGAATAAACAACGGCAGGCAAGGGCAAAACCCTTGCCTGCCGTTTGCTAATACCGACTTTTTTGGTTATTTTTGTGGCTATGAAAGCACGTATAAAATTTCCTTACGGTGTAAGCAATATTGAAGTAGCTATCACAGAAGGGTATGTATTTGTAGATAAAACCCCTTACTTAGAGTTACTTGAACAAAGTGAACTATTTGTGGCTTATCTTCGTCCGCGCAAAATAGGCAAGAGTTTGTTTTTGTCTATTTTGGAGTACTATTATGATGTTCGCCACAAAGATAAATTCCAAAAGATTTTTAGCAAAACTTATATAGGACAAAATCCTACCCCTTTGGCAAGTAGCTTCAGGGTATTGAAGTTTGATTTTAGTGGGATAGATACCTATAGTCAGGCTTCTACTAAGTCAGGCTTTGTCCAAAAAATAAAAAAAGCGTTGCAAAGTTTCATGCACTTGCATAGGGATTTTGATGAGAAAATAGTAGCAAATATTTTGACTGAAACAGAACCTTCTACGCTTATCAATGCGTTTTTTGAAGCCTGTCATGCCCATAGTACCCCCATTTACTTACTGATAGATGAATATGACCACTTCACAAATGAAATTCTTTGGCGTGATGTAGCAGAATTTAAGGATTCGGTATCACAAAACGGCTACGTTCGTAAGTTTTATGAAAATATCAAAATTGCTACCCAAACAGGCGTAGTAAACCGTTTTTTTATCACAGGTGTTTCTCCTATCACGATGGATAGCCTCACAAGTGGCTTCAATATCGTAACACATCTTACCCACTTTGCCGAATACCACGACATGATAGGCTTTACAGAGTCAGAGGTAGGCATACTTTTGGATATGATTTTGGAAGATACCAACCGAAAAACAGAAATCATTGAGCTGATGAGAGGCTGGTATAATGGCTATAAATTTCATATAGATACCCCAAATACAGTCTATAACTCCAACATGACTTTATTTTTCTTGCGTGAATTTGCCAAAAATCAACAATATCCCAAACTCATGCTTGACCCCAACATCATGCCTGACTATGGCAAATTGAAACAGATGTTTGAAGTCGCCAATTATACCCGAAATTTGGAAGTTTTAGAAACGGTACTTTACACAGGAGAAGTTGGAGGACAACTTACCTATCAATTCAGTTTTGAAACAGATTTTGACGAAGACGATTTTATCAGTCTTTTGTACTATCTTGGCAATCTGACCATCAAAGGAGAAGGTAATTTTGGTTTGGGAACAATATTCAAAATTCCAAACTATGCCATAGAAGAACTGTATTGGCAATACTACGCCTATATTTTAAAGAAACGCAATGAATTTCAATATGATGAGGGCATCATCAAACGTACCCAAGAACAGCTGGCGGGAGGCAAGGTAGAACCTTACCTGCGTCTGGTAGAGAAGAATTTGCAAGCCCTCTCAAACCGCGACTTTCAAAAGTTTGACGAGAAATATGTCAAACTTTTGATGCTCATGTATGCCATTCAAGGCAATGCCTTCTATGTACTGACAGAGCGCGAAACGAGCGGAGGCGGATATGTAGATTTGGAGATTTTTACCCGCCCCAGCAACACACATAGGCACGCACAGTACGTTTTTGAGGTAAAATACATCAAAAAAGGAGATGAATCTACCTTGCCTGCCGTAAGGCAAGAGGCTACCACACAACTCCAAAAATACCTTCAAACTGATACGCTCCTACAAACCAAAAAAGACTTACAGGCATTTATTGTCATCTTTGTAAAAGATTGCCTCGTCTGGGAAAGTGTATTACCGCCTACTGAACCTTAAGAGCGTCAGGCAGGCAAGGAGTAATAAAGTTGCTATCGTGATATTCAACCAAAAAAGGGTGCTTTTTTGTTCTTTTAGTGAGATGGGCGTTATTTTTTGATTCATTTTGCTGTAAAGCGGGTGCGACTTCAGGGCTTGTCCACCTACGCCTTCATAGCTTTTGCCCGATACTTGGATTTGGGTAAAGGGGCGAAGCGTATCATATCTTGCTGTATTCAGGTTAAAGAAAATCCATTCAAAATGGTTGCGCAAATTGTACTTGCCTGCCTCTTGGGGCATCAGCAAATATTCAAAAACTACCGAACCGCTTATTTTGTTGTCTTTTCGCAAAATGTACGACTGTCTATTGGGCGAATAAATCGCCAATTGGGTGTTGTTATTGTAGGTTTGTGGCTCGTGGAGTTCAGCCAAGTTGCCTTCGCCCACTATCTTAAAATAATAGTTCACGCCCTCTCCTGTTTCTATAGGTCTGTAGGGTGCGCCCTCCTCCAAAAAGAACTTGCCTACCGCTACTTGTTCTCTGAGCGGGTGGGCAGGCAAGGGCATAACTTCTATCATTTTTGGTTCAGTGCTGAATGTTACGATTTCGCCCTCGCCTTCCTTGAACTCGTTGTTGTTGCCTTTGGTGCTGATTTTCCTTTTGATGCGCATATTGAGCTGTACGGCAGGCAAGTTGATGGGCTGTTCGTTCAGTGGAAATAAAACGGATTCATAAAACTTATGTTGGTAGTAGCTTTTGCCTTTTATCTCCACTGTAGGTGGTTCGGGTGCTTCTTTGATGTTAAAACTTTCCTCCCAGCAATGGGTGGGTTTTAGTTTTTTGATGATGTCTTCTATCTGTTGATTGATTTGTATGTATTGTATGGGGGCTTTATTATTCGTAGCTATGTAAAAGCAGAGTATGATACCCACCCCTTCGCCTACATAGACATTTGCCTTGCCTGCCTCGACTGCCAAAAAAGCGTCTTCTTTTACCTCTATGATTTTGGGTGTGTTGTCTGTACTTTCTATTTTGGGTTCTTTCAGTTCTCCTTTTAGTCTGTCAAAAGGCTTGATGCGAATACTTGCGCCTACCGAGCTGATTTTTTGGTTATTCACAGTCATTTCAAAAGCAGGTACATCTACTACGCCTACTTTGATAGGGTGATAGATTTGCTCTAAGAGATAGACTTTGCGTTTTTTGCCTTGCGAAGTATTTTCTGTTTCAGATTTGCTGATGCCAGTTTTGATGCGCTTCAGCCCTGCGATGTCTGGAAAAGGCGAGTATTGGACGATTTCTTTATCTTCAGACTCTATCGTAATAGTAAGCGGTTCATTGACAGCGAGGCTTGTAGGCGCGACTTCAATGCGTATATTTTGGGCTTGTAGCCCTGTTTTTTGAAAAACTAAAAATAAAAATATCAAACAAAAGATTTTTTTTATAAGAATTATTTGGAAATAATACAAAAAAATCTTAGTTTTGTTACATAATTCGTTGCGCATACCTAAAAACCGCAAATCCTAACCAAAAATTTTTTGAACCCAACTTTTTTACTACAGTATGTTAGAGTACGTCAAGGTCATTCTTGAGAAAGTAAGTTTTGACCTCCGCCTTTTTGAGAAAGAACTCAAAAAATCTTTCGCTTACCTTAACTCTCTCGAAGCAGAGCAGTTACGCGCCTGGTGTTATCATACTTTTCACTACTCCGAACGTCATGCAGAAGTGATTGAGGGGTGTTTTGAGCTGGCATAGCTCTACGTCTTGCAAATATCGTAAAAAACACGACAGTTCAGGCATTTTGCCTGAACTTTTTTGTTTCCTACTAAAAAATCACTACCTTTGGCTTCGAAATACTAACCCAATTTTTGATATGAAGCATATCGTTTTTTTAGGGGCAACCACCCTTGCCTACCTACTCACAGCCTGCGGAGGCGAAAACCCCAAAGACACT
>JAAFJK010000630.1 GCA_013298105.1 Cytophagales bacterium | reverse complement strand
TCGCACTTCAAACTCACAAGTACCGCCCATAGCTTCAGCGATGCCTTCTGCCATTTTGACCATGCGCTTATGGGCATCTGCTCGCCAAGCCTCGTCATACGTGCGGAAAGTGCCTTCTATATATACCTCGTTGGGTATTACGTTGGTAGCACCTTCGGCTATGACTTTGCCAAAAGAAAGTACAGAGGGAATCTTGGGGCTACAGTTTCGACTAATAATTTGCTGGAGCGCGACTATGATATGAGAAGCTATCAAGATAGGGTCGACTGCCATTTCGGGCATCGCGCCATGTCCGCCTTTGCCTTTTACACGAAGGTAGAGTTCGTCTGCACTTGCCATATACATACCTTCCCTGAAGCCTACCTTGCCTGCGGGTAGCTGCGGCATGACGTGCTGTCCAAGTATGCTTTTGGGGGCAAGGTAATTGCCTTGAGCATTTAGTACGCCTTCTTTTATCATCAGCGAAGCCCCGCCGGGTATTTTCTCCTCCCCAGGTTGGAAGATGAGCTTTACAGTCCCTTCAAAATGTGCTGTAAGGTTATTCAAAATATACGCCACACCCAGTAGCGAAGCCGTATGCACGTCATGTCCGCAAGCGTGCATCACGCCCTCGTGTTGTGATTTGTAGGGGACATTATTCGCCTCGCGGATAGGGAGTGCGTCTATATCTGCACGCAAAGCGACTGTTTTTGCACTTGGATTTTTGCCTTCTATGTGGACTACAGTGCCTGTAGTGGCGATGCCTTCTTGGGGAGTCAAGCCAAGCGCACGTATTTGCTGGGCAATGTATTGGGCAGTTTGAAATTCTTTGAACGAAAGTTCGGGATAGGTATGCAAGTGCCTGCGTATCTTTATGATACGTGGGGTAGCGGCTTGCGCAAGTTGTTTGATTTGGGATTGCATGGGGTTGTATTTTTATCTGTTTGCTTTTTTCGCGCCTTTTTTCGGATTGCCAACCGAAAAAAAGAGGGGAGATTATCGGGTACAATAAATCCTGACTAATTCTTCAGCCTCTTTGATGCCTTGATGATGCGCACGCATAGCATCAGCGCACAGTTCGGGGCTTTGGTTGCCTTCTTTGATGAGGCAGGCAGTTTTAAAGAATTGATAAGTTTGGTTTTTGGGTACTTGGGCTAAGGTAAGCTCAAATTCTTTGAGGGCGTTTTTGAAGTCGTAAGATTTGTAATAGCACATACCGCGCAAAAAGAATATTTCTGCTTTTTCGGTGGGTTCTTTGAAAGGTCTGTATTGCAATACAAGTTCGTAATCTTCGAGTGCCGAGTAATAATTTAGTGCATCTTGTCGGATTTTTGCCCTGAGCATATAGGCTTCATGGTAGTTTATTTTATGCCCAATGGCGTTCGTTATTCTGACAAGGGCTTGGCGTGGTTCGTTGTCTTTGTAGAGTTGTTTGGCTTGGTCGAGGTATATTTTGGCAGAGCGTTCATTCAGGTAACTATAAACCCAAAGCCCACAAACTATCATCAGTATGCCAAAAATGCCTGTCCCTATCCAAATTTTTTTGCGCATTTGGGGCGATACGGCACTTTTTCGTTCGTCTTCATAGCCGTTGTATTGTTGGTAGGGCGCGTCATAGACTGAAGCCTGATAGGGTTCAGAGTTAGCAGGGCGCGGTGTAGGCACATAAGTAGGCACTGCAAGGCTGGCATCATAGACATACTTGCGGTTCATATCTCCCAAAACACGATAGGCTTCTGTAACTCTTTTGAAGTAATCTTCTGCAAAAGGGTTATTTTGGTTGTGGTCAGGGTGAAACTTCATGGCAAGCCGCTTGTAGGAGGCTTTTATTTCGTTTGCGGAGGCAGTACGCGGTACTTCAAGAATTTGATAATAATCGACCATAATTTAATTTACCATGAGTTATGAAGACAGTGCATTGCGCAAAGTTTCTATTTCTTCGACTTCGAGTCCAGTAAGCCTTGCTATGATTTCATCATCAAAGCCTTCCGCCATAGCCTTCTGCGCAACTTCGACTTGCTTGGTATATTTTGCCTTTTCTACCACAAAAATCTCTCTTGCCTCATCGTCCATCTCACGCATCCAAGCATAATCGTAAGCCTCGAGGTTTGCTTTTATCAACTTAATTTGCTCTTTTACTATGAATTTTAGAAAGGAAATCAAAATTTTGATTTTTATATACTCAAGTTCCATAAAATGTACAAATTAAAAATTATCTATGTAGCGTACCCCGAAAGAGTACGCTACAACATTTTTTATTTATAAACCACTTTCAACTCAGGAGCTTCTGTATTATTTGTTTTTATTCTGAGTGTTCCTTTTTCTCTTGTGATGTAAAAAGTAATAGGTGATTCGCCCAACTTTTCGATAGTTTTTGCCTTTTTCCAGTTTATTTTCTTGAGGTCAAAATCCTTCTCTACAGGTTCGGGTTGAAAGGCTTTTGTTTCAGGATTCAGGGTTTGAATGGTTTTGGGCGTTACTTTGTAGGTACGCACGTTATTAGGTTCGCTTATATTCCTTACCTGCCAAACACCCTTTTCTATCATTTCGAGCTTCATCAAATCATCATTTAAGCCATCTAAAGATATTGTGCATTGCTTGGCAGGGGCAGGCAAGAGGTTCACGAGCATGAACACAAGGGCATAGAGCGCGTCCATCTTAGGTATAGAGTTTGGCTAAAAGTTCTTCTTTCTTTTTGTTAAATTCATCTTCAGTGATTACACCGCTTTTTTTGAGCTTCACAAGCTCGTCAAGTTTGGCAAATGTATCGCCTTTGCTGGGTGCGTTGTCGGATTTGGTTTGTACGTTTGAGGCGTA
>JAAFJK010000650.1 GCA_013298105.1 Cytophagales bacterium | reverse complement strand
CCGTTACAATCGCTTGAAAGGGGGGACAAATGCCAAATGCTCCCGATTGACAGTATTTCCCCAAATATCATAGGCAAATTTAGTCTTGCCTATCACACCCGCTACAGCATCGCCTGTATGCAATCCGAGCCTTACCTGCCAAAAGTCAGGATTTTTTTTGCGTTCTTCATTCATCCAATGCTGGATATTGAGGGCAGTCAAAACCACATCAAAAGGGTGTGTTTTATTGGCATTGGGCAGACCGCCACAAGCCATATAACAGTCGCCTATGGTCTTTATCCTTTCCAAGCCAAAACGAGTGCTTATCTCGTCCATTTTCGTAAAAGTCGCATCAAGTTCTGCAATCAACGCTTGAGGCGAGATTTTGGTAGCCAAAGCCGAAAAGCCCTTCACATCAGCAAAAAGCACTGTTACGCTTTCAAAATAACGCACTTCAGTCTTGCCTGTTTCTTTCAACTAAGCCTTTGGGTAGGCAAGCTAAATGAAAAAGTGCTACCTTTACCTTGCTCACTTACAACCCAAATCTTGCCTCCATTCTTGCCCACTATTTCCTGGCATAGCTGAAGCCCCAAACCTGTCCCCTTTTCGCCACCTGTTCCGTAAGTAGTAAAACTTAGATTTTTTTTAAATAGCTTGTTTGCCTGTTCTGGAGGTATGCCTACACCATTGTCTTGCACACTTATTACTACAGTTTGAAGGTGAAGTTGTGCAGTAGCCAAAATTTTTATCTCACCTCCTTCATGAGTAAATTTGAGCGCATTGTTTATTAGATTACGCAAAAGTAAACGTACATGATTTTCGTCTGCCCAAATCATTATATTTTCAAGTAGTTCTGCCTTCAAAGAAATATATTTTTCCTTGCTTACCTCTGCAAATAGAAGCATTTGTTCTTCCGCAATCATTTTCACAGAAACCTCCATAGGTTGGGCATTCATACCCTCCATTTGACTAATAGACCATTGCAAAAGGTTTTCTAAAGTGCTTTGTAGATTTTTAACATTCTTGTGAAATTGAGGCATAAGCTCTTGGAACTCTTCGTAAGAAACCATACCTATATTCATTAACTCAAGCATACCTTCTAACGAACCAATAGGAGCGCGGAGGTCGTGTCCTAAAATAGAAAAAAGTTTGTTTTTAGCTGTGTTTACTTCTGCCAAATACGCTGTATTTGTCTTTAGTTCCTCGTTCATCAAAGCTAATTCCATATTTAAGTTGTCTAAATATTCTTTTTCTATAGAAATAACAGTATTTGTTTTTTGTAATGTATTGATACGGTTACCTAAAGCTATAGAAAACAAGGGTATGCCAACAGCATTACCCAAAATCAGCGCGTATTTAGTAAACAGATTGTAAGGCAAAATATCTTGTAATACGAGTACATGAACCACAAGCCCAACTATGCCAAAGCTCCAAGCTACTATATAAAAGTCAGCATTTTTTACCTTTTTTAGATACCGTGTGAAGCCTATTAAAAAACAAACTAAATAAATAACGGGTGCTGTTAAGAGTTCTATTTTATTCAAATCTACTACACTAAAAAAGAAAATGTTGAGTACAGGCAATAACATACAATTAAAAAACATACATATTAAAAGAATATAAAAAAGCAAAGAACGTTTTTTATGTAATGCTAAAAAATAGATGATAAATAAACCTGTAAATAAAGTTGTCACGGCAAACCAAGTATATTGATAGGTGTGCCAAAAATGAGTGGGTACAAATGGTATAAAAATAGAGGGTGGATAATTAGTGAGATATAATACAGACAAAGAGGCAGTGGCTAAATGTCCTATATAAACAAAATATATCCAATCCTTTACTGTAATAAATAGAAATAAATTATATAAAAGCGTGACCAATACAATGCCCATAAAAATAGATACGATAGTACGTCCTGTCATTTCCTGTTGTTGTAAGGCATAAGTAGTACCCACACACATAGGTAAGGCTAACACTCTTTCACTTGATATACGAAAATAGTACGTTATTGCCTCAGACTTACCTG
Source organism: Cytophagales bacterium (assembly GCA_013298105.1). Lineage (GTDB taxonomy): Bacteria > Bacteroidota > Bacteroidia > Cytophagales > Microscillaceae > RDXI01. Next base: position 665 of record JAAFJK010000650.1, on the reverse strand, counting down.
CTGGATTTAGAGGTAACCAAAAAGTATTGATGGAATAAGCGCGTGTGGTATAAGGGCGCAAAGAACCTGTTTCTACTACTTTTTGATACTTACCTACACTATCCATAGCATACAAATCTAAATACCAAGGCGTGATGCTTGCTATATCTAACCAAATTTTTTCTTTGGTATGATTAGCAACGACTATCTTGAACCAATACGAAGCGCGTGAAGCAGGTTTATGGAAAATATTTTTTTTATTGTACTGAAATTTTGTTTGATAGTCAGGTTGTAATAGCTGTTCAAGGCTGAGTTTTCCTGTTTTATCTTCTAAATACAGCATAGACTTGCCTATTGGTAATAATTCTTGCTCTTCTTTTACTATAATGGGAGGCACTTGGGCAAATGATGTATATTGAAATACGAAAAATACGATTATAAAAAAGAAGGAGCGAGTCATTACGTGATGAGGTAATTATACATTTACAAGGGCATGAACAAGTATCAAGCTATCTGTGTTTTTGTTTTGTGCTTGGGCGGTTAGGCAGGCAAGGCAGAGGGCAAGGGTAAGAAGGAGATTTTTTAGCATAGACTATCAAAGTTTTCCAAGTATAAGGAATGACAAATAAATAACATCATCTTTTTTGATTTGTTATTTTCATCTTTTGCTTTGCTCAATAGGATAG
>JAAFJK010000513.1 GCA_013298105.1 Cytophagales bacterium | reverse complement strand
TTACCAGTAACCCCGTAACCCCGTAAACCCGTTTACCAGTAACCCCGTAAACCCGTTTACCCGTTTACCAGTAAACCCGTAAACCTTCCCCCCCTTTTACCCTTCCACCCCTTTACCCACCTTATAATTTTCTGTTACGATATTGCCATCAAAAAGATTGATGATGCGGTGTGCATAATTTGCGTCATGGGCAGAGTGCGTAACCATCGCTATAGTAGTGCCTTCTTTGTTCAGCTCCTTAAGCAATCCCATGACCTCCTCCCCATTTTTGGAGTCCAAGTTTCCAGTAGGCTCATCAGCCAAGATAAGGCGAGGCTTTGCAATAACCGCCCTTGCGATGGCTACACGCTGTTGCTGACCACCCGAAAGTTGTTGGGGAAAGTGCTTTTTGCGGTGCATAAGGTTCAAGCGAAGTAGCAACTCATCTACTCTTTTTTTGCGCTCAGGGCTTGATATTTTTAGATACAGCAAAGGAAGCTCTATATTTTCAAATACATTCAGCTCATCTATCAGATTGAAGCTCTGAAACACAAAGCCTATCACGCCTTTGCGATACGCTACGCGCTGACTTTCGGTCATCTTGCCTACCTCTGTGCCATAGAGGTTATAGCTCCCAGACGAGGGCGCATCAAGCAACCCCAAAATATTTAAGAGCGTAGATTTACCACAGCCCGAAGGTCCCATGATAGCCACAAATTCAGCATCTTGAATCTCAAGATTTACGCCATTCAGTGCGGTCGTTTCTACTTCTTCAGTAGTAAATATGCGATGAAGATTTTGTACTTTTATCATTTTATTAGGAGATACGAAATGTAAGTTGAATATTTTAATAATTACGAAATTGTAAGAATCATAACTATCCAAGTAACTTGCTTAAAATATGCCAAAAATACAAATCCACTGATATTCAATTACTTGTATTTATTGGGTAGGCAAGGAATTGTCCGAAAACAGACAGCGAGGCGTTATTTTTGGACAAAGTACGAATTATTTCATACTTTGGTGTTTTTTAACGCAAAAAAAACTTGCCTGCCCACAGCGCGTAGCAGGGCAGGCAAGGTAGATTTTTGTGATGCCTCAAATTTTATTGGTTGTCTGACAATTTTTGTGGAAAAACATTTTTTGAGCAAGTTTGGATTTAAGAAACGCCTTTTTTGCTCAATAGGATAGGGTTTTAAACCCTATCCTATTGAGCAGAAAAAACTACCATAAAAATTGTCTGAGAACCTTTTTATTGTATATAGCTTGCTATCCAAATAGACTTTGCCAAGGCTTTGATACGAATAGATTGCGCTGTGTGTTCAGGAAAAAAAACCAACAACTCATCTTGACAAACGACATAACTTTCCCGCCCCACCATGACTTCTATCTCGCCTTCATAGACATAGTAAGCTACCGCTTTGTAATCCGTGATGGCATTTTCTTGCCAAAATCGTCTTGGGCGGGCATTTTTCAGGATACGTTTTTTCAAAGTACCATTTACACCTTGCCTACACATGAGATTGAAGTCTTGTGCCTTGCCTACGCTCCGCGTGTGCCAATCGCCTACAAAATCATCTACCTCAAACCGCTCCAGTGCCTTGGGTTCTTGTTTTTCGTGGGTAAGTGTAAGTTCGCCTTCCAAAAGCATCAGTGAACGCTTCACACCCGCTAAAGGTGTAAAATAAGTTTCTTCTTGTTCAATAGTTGCTCTACTCAATCGAAATAAAAAATCAAGGTTTTTGTATTGGCTATTTTCAGGATAAATATATAGCTCAGTTGTTTTTCCGCCACTCCAGCTGTGGGTTTGGTAAGCGGTAGGCAAGATATGTAGGATTTGCATGGAGATTGTTTGCTATTTTGAGTAATATTTGTCAAATTTCGTGCAATTTTTTGGATTTGATAAATTTAGGGTGTAGAAATAAAATAGAAAGCCTGATATTTCGAGTTTTTACAAAAAAAAAATAAAAACAAGCAAAAGTTAAAAAAAATTACTAACTTTGCGCCTCTAAATCTGAAATCTCAAAACGAGTATATCCCAATGAAAAAAGACATTCACCCCAATTATCGTGAAGTAGTGTTCTTTGATATGTCAGCAGACACAAAGTTTATCACACGCTCTACTATCCAAACAAGCGACACCATCGAGCATGAAGGCAAAAACTACCCGCTTGTAAAGCTCGAAGTTAGTTCGGCATCACACCCTTTCTATACAGGCAAAAAAGTATTCTTGGATACGGCAGGTCGTGTGGAAAAATTCAACAAGCGTTTTGCAAAAAAAGCGTAACTTTTATTCTTCCTTATGCAAATTGCCTTGATAGACTTGCCTACCACGTGGGCAAACCTACAGCCTATCACACTTACCCGCCCCGTTAGTCATATCAGGGTGGGTATTTTTACGATAGTGGAGAAGTGGGCAAACTATACCCAGACCTTGCCTGCCTGCCTCACAGCGCAGTATCTACAACCTAAATATACCTTGCCTACCCCCGCAGGCAAGGACGTTTGCTGTATCCACAGTGCGACCTTGCCTACCCACGCGCTATGGGTGGCATTGCAGGAACTTGGGGCAGGCAAGGTACTGGTAGATGCGCAGGGTACATTCCTTGCCTACCGCACCACAGAGCCTGTCATAGCTTCGGATATCGAAGAAATCACAGCAAAAATAACCGAAAAAATAGTTTTTGAGGGCGATTTTATTCAAATAAACAGCTTGACAGATATTTTTGCGCACAATGGCGCAGAGATACAAGCTGACCTGAAGTGGATAAAAACACAGCGCACGTCCGCACCTCTCGAAGACAAACACACCATAATCTATAACCCCGAAAATGTATTCATAGAAGAAGGTGCAAGTATCAAAGCATCTATCCTTGATGCCAGCAAAGGCGTAATATACATTGGAAAAAATGCCGAAGTACAGGCTGGCACCATCATTCAAGGCAATTTCGCGCTTTGTGAGGGGGCAGTCATCAATGTAGGCGGCAAAATGCGCCCCGATACGACCATAGGCGTATATTGTAAAGTGGGAGGAGAGATAAGCAACAGCGTATTGATAGGCTACTCAAACAAAGCCCATGACGGCTTTTTGGGCAATTCGGTCTTGGGCGAATGGTGCAATCTTGGCGCAGATACGAATACCTCGAATCTAAAAAATAACTACAGCTCTATCCGCATCTGGAACTATCCCGCCCAAGATTATACAGACACACACAGACAGTTTTGTGGGCTAATGATGGGCGACCATAGCAAAGCAGGCATCAACACGATGTTCAATACAGGTACAGTCGTGGGCGTAAGCGCGAATGTATTTGGGGGCGACTTCCCACCAAAATACATTCCTTCTTTTGCGTGGGGGGCAGGCAAGGGCAGTACTAAGTTTGAGTTAGACAAAGCCCTCGAAGTGGCGGCACTCGTCATGGAAAGGCGCAAAAAAAGCCTTACCGAAGTAGATAAGGCTATTTTAGCGTATTTGCACGAAAGAGGGGTTTAGGGATTTCCCAGCCCTGAGAGTTTCACTATTGATATGACACCAAAACCCTCAAGTCTATCTTGCGGGTTTTGTTATGTTATGCTGAAAAATCAAATTTACAAATCAAGTTTGATTTCAGTCAGGTTCAAATTGGCATCAAGTGTATGTAGTTTCAAAATCATCTCGCTTGTATCGCCTGTAACCCACGCCGCTTTGCCATCTAAGAGAAGCGCGTCTTCAAATTTAGGCAAACGAACCTTGCTACCCAAATCCTTCACTGTGCCTTGAGTAATTGTTACTTTATCGCCTGCTTTGGCTGTTGTGATTTTCATAGCTTTGGTAGTGCTGAATTTCGTTTCTACCCATTCTTTCATCACTACTTTGTGTTCTTCCCAAATAGCTATGTAGGTATTGGCAGAAAGGCGTACCAATTTGGGGCGATGCACACTTGTAAATGTTTCGCCATGGGCAGGCAAGGACTTTGCATTTTCATATTTTACACCAAAAGAAGTGAGCCAATTTACACCTGCTGTTTGAATTTGGCGGTTGGTCAATTCACCACTTTGAATTTCCTCATGCACAGGCATAGAATAGCTTGCCCAATTCCAGCCATCTGTCGCGCTTGGATAGGTTACTAACTTGCCTGCCCCATTGCTATTCACTATTTTGGAATTATCGACCATTTTGGGTGCTTGACTGTAATCGTCTTTGCTGTG
>JAAFJK010000344.1 GCA_013298105.1 Cytophagales bacterium | reverse complement strand
GTAGGGGGAGAGGTCAAACTCCCCCCTCTCCAAAATGGAGAGGGGGCAGGGGGAGAGGTCAAATTCCCCCCTCTCCAAAATGGAGAGGGGGTAGGGGGAGAGGTCTATCAAGCCACCACCCAAATTCGCGCTTCGGCTTCTTTTGGCGAATTGATAATTTTGATGGTGTATTTGCCTATTTTGACGCTTGCAGGGGTGGAAGGCAAGATGTTTCGACCAATGGCGCAAACTGTAGGCTTTGCTATAGTAGGTGCGTTGATTTTGTCGCTTACCTACGTGCCTATGATGTGTGCGTGGATACTAAGCTCGCCTAAAACGCACAAAGAAACCTTTGCAGACAAATTGATGAAGTTTGTAGAAAGGCTTTACACCCCTGTTTTCAATTTTTGTACGCGCTTTGCGGTCTGGGTAGTAAGTGCTACAGGCTTGCTTTTTGTGGGAAGTTTGGTACTTTTTATGCATTTGGGAGGCGAGTTTATGCCCCAATTAGATGAAGGCGATTTTGCCGTAGAAACGCGCCTTTCAGCAGGGAGTTCGCTTACCCAAACCCTCGAAAGTTCGCAACGTGCAGAGAAAATTTTGCTTTCCTTTCCTGAAGTCAAAACTGTAGTATCAAAAATAGGCACTTCTGAAGTCCCTACAGACCCGATGCCTTTAGAAGCAAATGATTTGATGATAGTGTTGAAAGATAAAAGCGAATGGAAAACTACTCAAGACAAAGAAGAATTGATAGAAAAAATGCGTAAAAAGCTCTCGGTTTTGTCAGGGGTAAACTTTGAATTTCAACAACCCATCGAGATGCGTTTCAATGAATTGATGACAGGCATAAAATCAGATATTGCCCTGAAAATTTATGGCGAAGACCTTGATATTTTGTTCCAAAAAGCGAATGAATGTGCTAAAATTATCAAAAAAATAAAAGGCGCGACAGATGTAAAAGTCGAGCAAATCATTGGCTTGCCTCAAATGCTTGTCAAATACAACCGCGCCAAAATCGCACAATATGGACTCAATATCCACGAAATCAACGATTTAATTCAAACTGCTTTTGCAGGCAAGTCGGCAGGCAAGGTCTATGAAGGCGAGAAAAACTTTGACCTCACAGTGCGTTTCGAACAGCGTTTTAGGCAAGGCATCGATAATTTGAAAAATGTGTATATTCCAATTTCTCCCCTCTCTTTTGGAGAGGGGCTGGGGGCTGGGGGGCTTCCACTTTCAGAAGTTGCTACTATTTCTTATACCAAAGCCCCGATGCAAGTAGCCCGCGACAATGCGCAAAGGCGCATTACCATTGGCATAAATACCAATGGGCGTGATGTAGCAAGTTTGGTAGCGGAAATGAAACAAAAAATAAGCCCAAGCCCCCTAACCCTCGAAGGGGGAACAGCTAAAGTTGGTGGGCTTGGCGTAAAATTACCTTCAGGCTACTATTTCAAATACGGCGGACAATTCGAAAATTTGGAAAAGGCGCAGGCAAGACTCTTGGTGGCTGTGCCTATAGCGTTGCTGTTGATATTTGTGATGCTGTATTTTACGTTTGGTTCTGTAGTGCAAAGCACCTTAATTTTTACAGCTATTCCGCTCTCTGCTATTGGTGGCGTGTGGGCATTGTGGTTGCGTGGAATGCCTTTTAGCATTTCGGCAGGCGTGGGATTTATCGCACTTTTTGGAGTGGCAGTGTTGAATGGCATTGTGTTGATTGGTTATTTCAATCAACTTGAGAAAGAAGGCGTAAACGACCTTGCCTACCGCATACAAACAGGCGTAATGACTCGCCTACGCCCTGTAGTCATGACAGCTATGGTGGCAGGTTTGGGTTTTTTGCCTATGGCACTTTCGCATGGGGCAGGGGCAGAAGTCCAAAAGCCTTTGGCTACTGTAGTCATAGGAGGTTTATTGACTTCTACCGCGCTCACGCTCATTATCTTGCCTATTTTGTATCGTTGGGTAAGCAAGAGGCAATAATCTCATCTTAATTTGTAGTGGTCAGTCTTTCTTATTTGTTCGCGGTCTTTTTTTCGGATTGACAACCGCAAGCGGATTGCCAACCGAAAAAAAACGAACATTTAACTAAGACTGACCAGTAGTTATTGCATGATTACTTTGGTTTGCAAAAGATACTTAGAAAAGGTAGATAAAATCAGGCTTTCTTAGAATTTTTGCTAAATTTACAGAAAAAAATGTTTTTTCAACAAAACATTCTATCTTTGCTTTTATGAAACACTTAGACAAAATCTTTGGCAGCTCTATCGCGTTGGTTGCTTTTCTTATTTTTTTGCAAGCGTATCAAGTCTTGAGCTTGCCTGCGGAGGTATTTCTTGGCATTCGACTTTTGATGGTAGGGCTGGGGATAGTCTATGGTTTTCAGCAACGCTCGCTTACGGTTTGGATTATTGTATCGATGCTGGTAGGTGGTGAAGTGGGTTATACCTTTCCTGCGGTAGCAGTAGAGCTGGAGATATTGAGCAAAATATTCCTCAAACTCATCAAGACCATTATCGCGCCTTTGTTGTTTGCTACTTTGGTAGTGGGCATAGCAGGGCATGGCGATTTGGCGCAAGTAGGACGCATGGGCGCAAAGTCGTTTGCGTATTTTATTACTGTTACGCTGATTGCGCTTACTGTAGGTTTGATAGCCATTAACCTTACTCAAGCAGGTGTAGGTATTCAAAAACAAGAAAACGTAGCAACTACTGTCCAAAAAGCGGAAAAAGGCTGGCAGGAGATAGTTTTGCATACTTTCCCAGAAAATATAGCCAAATCTGTAGCCGAAGGGCAGGTACTTCAGATAGTGATTTTTAGTATTTTGTTTGGCATTGCGCTTACTATGATTCCTACCAAGCACAAAGAATATTTGTTACATTTTACGGAGGCTTTGGCAGAAGTGATGTTCAAATTTACGAATATTGTGATGTATCTCGCGCCTTTTGCGGTGGGTGGGGCAATAGCTTTTACCATTGGCAAGTACGGCTTAGATGCCATGAAAAATCTGGGTATGCTGTTGCTGACTTTGTATGGTGCGCTCGTGGCGTTTGTGCTGTTGGTACTTTTGCCTATAGCTTTGCTGATGCGCATCAATGTCGTGCGCTTCATACGTGCGGTGCGCGAGCCTGTTTCGCTGGCTTTTGCTACCGCAAGTTCAGAATCGGCTTTGCCGATGGCTATGGAGCGTATGGAAAAGTTTGGCGTACCACGCAAAATTGTATCGTTTGTGATTCCTACAGGTTATAGCTTCAATCTCGATGGGACGACTTTGTATCTTTCGCTTGCGGCAGTCTTTGTGGCACAAGCGGCAGGGCAAAATTTGAGCTTGCCTACCCAAATATCGATGCTCTTGCTGTTGTTGCTTACCAGCAAAGGTGTGGCAGGTATTCCACGCGCTTCGCTTATGGTACTTTCAGGTGCGGCGGCTACTTTTGGACTTGAGGAGTGGCCTATAGCTATGATTATGGGGATTGATGCGCTCATGGATATGGCGCGTACTTCTGTAAATGTATTGGGAAATTGCTTGGCTTCAGCTGTGATTGCACGTTGGGAAGGCGAGCTTGGGGAAGGGGATGGCGAGGTTTGAATTTGATTAGGAAAAATTTGTAAAAAACAAAAGGTTAGAGTTTTGGCTCTAACCTTTTAGTTTTTCAATATTAGGAACGAGTAAAAAATAACTTGCTAATTTTGTTAATCTTTTGCGCTTATGTTTTGTTGCAATAATCATTACAAAACACTATCCTACTGTTTTCGCGCTTCTATTGCGCCTCACCTAAACCCAAAATATCGCACAAAATCTTTATCATCTTATTTTTTACTCGTTCCTTATGCGAGTTGTGCGATAGCAAAATCGAGTGCTTCCATAGCCTCTTCAGGATTTTTGTATTGTGTGCCTTCCCAGACGATACCGCCTTTATCAAGGGCGCGGGCTACGATGTCGCGCCCAAATTCGTAAGAGATTTCTATACAACCTTTGTGTATCCAGTTAGCAATGTTGGGATACTCCAGCATATCTTGTTTTTGTTGAATCTTCATTTCTTGTTTTTTGGTCATAACTTTTTATAATACTCGGACTATGCTAATTTGTTACGCACTTATGCCCAAAGTATATATAAATAAAAATTATGCCAAAAAAGTAACCTAATTCATGAAAAAATTATTTCAAGATTACGCCTACCGCCTCAAAGGTGTATTTTTCTTCAGGTTTGGTGATTTTTTCGATTTCTTCTTTAGACTTGCCTGCGTCTTCAGCATAGTGCTTCAGGGCGGCTACGTCAATGATTTCTTTTTTCACTTTTCCTTGAATAGTGGCAGTTTTGCCATCACAATCTTTTGGAACGAAAAAGCCATAATCTTTGAAACGTACCATGAGTTCACGTCCGCCCATGTCCATTTTCATCCAACAGCCTTTTTTCTTACAAACGGAGTGTACTTTTCCTGTGATTTTGACATCAGCAAGGCTGTCCTTGCCTGCCAACATTTTGGAAAGCTGGTTTGATTTTTTCGCGCCTTTGGCAGTTATTTTTTCGCCAAAGAATACCTCTTGGGCTTGGACAGTGCCGCATACTGCAAGGCACACAAAAAAAAACAGAGAAAAGAGTAATTTTTTCATATTGAGTATAGGTTTAAAACTTCCGCAAATATACAGCTTTTTCTTGAAAAAACCATAATTATTTTGTTTGGTTATCAGTCAAACACAGACGATTCGTCTGTGCTACATCATTACCTCGCCAAAAAACCATTGGGTGCTATACCTGCAGATGTGATGGTGCGCGATACTGTTCCATTGGCGTTGTAAAAAGCTATTTTGCCACTGCTTGAGTAAGAGTTGGGTGTAGGTGCAAGTATGCCTGCCATGAACTGTCCATTCGCATAGCCTACCCCATAAAATTTATCGCCTGTGATGAGCGGTGTCGTGGGGGCTGTAGTGCTACTGATAGGCATTGAGAAGATGCCTTTATTTGTAAAGCCTGTCGTAGTTTCGCCAATCCAGTAAAGATTTGAACCTCCAAAAACGATTTTCTCATTGTATTGGTAGGCAGAAGCCGAAACGCCTGTGATAGTGGCTTCTATACTACTGTTTGTGGGGTTCAAGCGAACGAGCTTGCCTGCCGAACAGAGTACCCAAAGTTTGGCATTGGAGTCCAATGTGAAGGCATCAGGTTCGCCTTGTATCGTGATGGGCGTTTCGAGTTGGTCATTCGCGGGGTTGATAACCAACACTTTGTCATCTCCAGGACAAGCTACAAAGACCTTGCCTGCCGTAGCAATAATGCTTGTGATTTCCTTGCCTACCGCGATAGTTTGTACGACTTGATTGTTACTTAAGTTGATGACTTTTACAGAGGATTGGCTGTAGGTTGGGAAATAATTTGCGCCCCAAGTCGTGATATATGCCTTTCCATTTGCCACTGCTACATCAAAAGGATTGAGAAGTCCAGTATTGATGTCGGCTTGTACTTTCATAGTTTTTCTGTCAAAAACCACCAACTTATCGGGGTTATTAGTTACTACGCACATCTTGTCGGGAGTATCTACAGCATTTTGAATGATGGCATTCATCGATACGCCATTGTTTGCAGTATTTACAATATCCACAAACATACTGTTTGTACCAAGTTGGTAGAAGCCAAAGTTCCCATCAGCACTGGTAAAATTACCTTCATTGATGACAATAATGCCATTTTCATAGCTTCCTCCATCTACAGTGGCGGGTGTAACCTCTGTACCTGTGGGGTTACAGCTTGCGAATGTAGCTAAGACGATAAGCGAAGCAAAATAAAGATTTTTTTTCATAAAGAAAATAAGGAAAAATGTGAAGAAATGAATTTTAAATTTGTCGTGCTTTTTTTGGATTGATAACAGAAAAAAGATTCGTACCTCAAACCTGCAGTTAATTGATTAAAAGTGAAAATACATAATTCCTACCTGCCATAGCCCTTTTTTCATAGTTTTGGTAGGCAAGGTTCAGGACATTGTTCAGTCGGCATTGTAGCGAAATTTTGTATTTTTGGATTTGGAAAGACTTGGCTATACTTGCGTTCAAGAGCATAAAGGCAGGCAAGAAATCCGTATTGTTTAAGTTTGTGTATCTGAAGCTCGTAAAATTAAAATTTTGATAAAAACTCCACGTCTTGTACGTCAGCTGTAGCCATGTACTTGCGCGGTGTAGCGGTGTGTAGGCAAGTTGCTTTTGCTCTGTGCGCGACTGTGTATGGGCGTAGGCAAGTCCGCTTTGCAGTTGAAAGTGTTGTTTTTTCCACGCCACACTTGCCTGCCCTTCTATGCCCCTTGCCTGCACTGTACGGATATTTTCAGGAGTCCAAAAAACATCTGTAGGTATCCACAGTATCCAATCGCGTACCGCCAGCAGGTAAGGTGTAAGCTCTAACTGAAGCTGTAAGCGTTCGCGCTTTTGGGTGTATTGCAAGCCCAACTCTGTTGAAAAGCCGTTTTCAGGTCTTAGCGAAGGATTGCCGCCTACATTCCAAAACCTGTCATTCAGCGTAGGCACTCTGTATGTACGCCCCATGTAGGCTTTGATACGCCACACCTTGCCTGCCCTGTACTCTCCCGCAAGTGAGGGTGTAAAAGGCGCACGTCTTGCTTCTACCCACATTTGGGTTACATTCAAAGCTATCGAGAGCCTGTTTAACGGTTGCCAATGTAGCCCCGCGCTGATGTCCTGTCTCGCTTCGCGCTTTGTGCCTGCATAATTGTCCGCAAAAGCAACTATAAAAGTATGCGAACTGTTGATTCGGGCGTGAAGTTTGGG
>JAAFJK010000026.1 GCA_013298105.1 Cytophagales bacterium | reverse complement strand
TAACTAACTCATTTTGAGTTAGTTAGTTTAGACACCCGAAGGGTTGAAGCAACATGACTTACTTTCACAATGCCTCATATTTCAAATTCCGCAATAACTTTTTAAGAACTAAAATTTTTAAGTCGGGCAGGCAAGGGAACTTGCCTGCCCGATATACTTCGATAACGACATAATTAATTTGTACCCACATTTTAGCCATTCTGTAAGAATCCCTTGTTTAGCAAAAGCGCGGTGCTAAAGGGACAGGAGATGCTTACAGCATGACTACGCTATTTACTACTTTAGGAATGAAAATAAAATAACATAATAATTTCACTCACGCGAAGCCACGCTGTAAGCGTCTGTTGGTATTGCCTAACCATGTAAAAGCTCGATAACAGACGCTTACAGCGTGGCTAAATATTCTCAAGTTCTTTTTTACTCGTTCCTTATAATGTCGTTATCAAACTTAAACAGTCCGACTTCCAAGATATTTTTTTCTTGAAAAATAATCTACATACATCACATAGTAGTAGCCGTAAGCTATCAACTGTGGCGCGAGAAGCATACACCAGAAAGCAATCCATTTTAGGTATTTCTCGTTATCTTCTCTATCAATATTCAAGACAAGCACAGCCGTAAAAACTACCAAATAGCACAGCGAAGTTACAAGATGTAGCGCACGCCATTGTGTAATGACAGTAGCAGGACTTGGGCGAAAATAATGCACCAAAGCACTTATAAGTTGTGCCGCACCCAAGTACATTTGAAAATACAACAATGTAAAAAATATACCCCAATTAAAGGGTATCAAAAGAGTTATACAAACATTGACTACTATCAGCAGAGTCTGAAGCATGAAGTCATATTGCAAAAGGCGAATGGGGATATACATAGATTAAAAAAAGTAAAAGATTATGCAAATATAAACGCAAAAAAAAACATTATGTTTCAATACTTTCAATATTTTATGAAAGACGTTTATTTTATTTGAACTTAATGCTTTGCATCATATTTTTGGTATTTTTTTGATGATATGCACGTTGGTTGTCAGGGCAAGTAAAATTAAAAATGGTAACTTGCTTGTCGTTCACAGTATATTGGATATAAGAGTATTGACGTAGTTCTTTGCCACTTTTTTTGCCATTTTCGTCTTCATCTCGGACACTGCCTATGAACTCAAACACGATGTAAGTTCGTTTGTTGATGACTTCTATTTTATCTTGCAAAAATTCTACTTTTTCGTGCATAGCTTTGATGCTTGCGCGGTACATTCCCTGTAAGATTTTAAGGTCTTCTTCTTTCCAGTCGGCTTTGGCTACAGAAGACGAAAGGCGGTTAGCCATTTGATTGATGCCTATGTCCGCTTTGCCATCTGGAGAAGTAAACATAGCAAGGGGGGCGCGGTAGCCACCGTACTTTTTGTCATACGCTTCTTGAGTCATAGCCACAAAATCTTCAGGAACACCTATAGTAAGCAAATTATTGATTTTTACCTTCAATAGTTTGGAAGATTGTGCAAAGGCACTGTGTATCATCAGCAAAGGCAGGAGGCAGGCAAGGATTGTTTTCAGCATATCATTTGTTTAGAGGTTGAATAGAATTTAAAGCACAAAGTTTTGCACCTCTCAAACCTCTTATTAAACGTGGGCAAGGCGCGTTTAGTGTGCATAGAGTTCGTAATTTTCGGTATCAAAACACACAAACACAACGCGCTCAAGTGCTGTAGGATATTGATTTACAAAGTCTTGTACGGTATTTTGGGCTATTTCTGCCGCAAGTTCTTTCGGAAAATGATAAATCCCTGTGCTGATATTTGGAAAAGCTATGCTTTTGATGCCATGCGCCATAGCGAGCGCAAGGCTGTTCCAATAGGCTTTTTGTAAAAGTGCGGGTTCGTCAAACACTCCCCCTTTCCAAACGGGACCTACTGTATGTATCACGTAGCGGGCAGGCAAGTTTCCCCCTGTCGTCAGGACAGCCTCGCCTGTGGGACAGCCTCCTTGCTTTGCCCTGATAGCCAAACATTCCTCTAAAATAACCTTGCCTCCCGCCCTATGTATGGCACCATCTACGCCTCCCCCCC
>JAAFJK010000406.1 GCA_013298105.1 Cytophagales bacterium | reverse complement strand
TGAAGGTATTTCTATGCAAGCGGTTATTTATCATAATACCATTCTCTACAGTATTCGAATAAGAAGCTGTGAAGGTACTTTTATCATTGCCACCAGATATTGAAAGGCTATTTTGAAAGTTATTGCCTTGTTGAAATAGACTTTTTACATTGTCAGGATAAGCCTGATAAATCTCTGGCTGACCTGTAAAATTGGTAAAAGTAGGTTGTGAGCCAAAACGAGGTCCCCAAGAAAAATTCGCACTATTGTTTAAAATTCCACCTATACCTTGTCCATAGTCATTTTGATATTGAGGATAACGATTCACATCAACTACTTGGTAAGAACCTGTATAATCGATTCTAAGTTTACCTGACTTCCCTTTTTTGGTAGTGATTAGAATAGCTCCACCCGCCGCACGTGAACCATACAATACTGCTGCTGCAGGTCCTTTCAAAACTGACATACTTTCTATGTCGTCAGGATTAATATCTATGGCTCGGTTTGAGTTAGAAACACCTGTTTGCAAGGAGTTACCTGTTACAGCCCCACCTGTGTTACCATATCCTGTACTCGAATTATCTATTGGAATACCATCTACTACAAAAAGTGGTTGGTTACTTCCTGTAAATGTGGTAAAACCACGAATAAAGATAGCTGAAGATGAACCCACCATGCCGCTTGAGCCTTGTACACGTACACCCGCTACTCGTCCAGAGAGCGTATTTACTACGTTGGTAGTGCGTGCGTTTTCAATCTCTTTCGCCTTTACCTCCGTAACAGCAACACCCAGGCTTTTCTTGTCTTTCTCGATGCCGAGTGCCGTTACGACTACCTCATCGAGGATGCCGTCTGTTTCGAGTGAAACGTTTACTTCGGCTTCAGCACCAAGCGTAACTTCTTGGTTTTTGTAACCCACTAAGGAGAATATGACTACATCTCCTGTAGCATTGGGGACTTCGAGTTGGTATTTACCATCTCCGTCTGTGGATACTCCACTGGTGGTACCTTTGATATAGACGCTTACGCCTGGGATACCTTCTCCCGAAGCCACGTCTTTTACAGTACCCGAGATTGTGCGCCCTTGGGCATATAATAGCCCTATGGATACGCACCACGCTATGAGCGTGAACAGTAATCTGTGCTTCATGTTAAATGAATATTATTGTGGTTAGAATTGATTTTAACACTAACATAATGTTATGCAAACGTTAGTATTTGCAATATTAAACGCTAATTGTTTTATAAACAAATTTTTTGGAGGTTTATTTAGGCTTTTTGTACTAAATATTTGGTAATTCTCTGAAAATCGGGAAGATAAATTTTTAATCTTGTCTGCGCTGCTTGAAATAAAAAGCAGGCAAGGAAAATTCCTTGCCTGCCCTGCCCTTTACTTACAATACTTTTCTATCATTTTAGGCGCATCTTTCTCGCCCATCTTCTGGGCTTCTTTCAGATTGATACACGCATTGGTGTTGTCTTTGGCTTGGATTTGGGCGAGGGCAAGCCCATAATATGCCCTCGAAAATTTGTCATCAAGCCTGATACAACTTTTGAAATCAGCTATCGCGCCTTTGGTATCTTCGCGGCTATGGCGAATATTGCCCCTGTTAAAAATTGCTTCTTTGTCTTTAGGATTGCGTTTGATGGCTTCTTCAAAATCTTGGAGGGCTTTGTCCATTTTATCCATACGCAAAAAAAGCGAACCGCGACTGCTATAAAGACTCGCTGTATCGGGCTTTAGCTTGATGGCTTGGTTGTAGTCTGCGAGTGCTTTGTCCCATGCTTGCTGAGAAATATACAGCATGGCGCGGTTGTGGTAAGGTTTATAGAGTTTTTCGTTGAGTTTAATGGCTTGATTGTAGTCTAACAAAGCATTGTCAGCTTCGCTGAGGTTAAAATATGCCACCCCACGCGCATTGAACGCTTCTGCATTTTGGGAATTTTGGGCAATGGCTTTGTCCAAAAAATCTTTTGCTTCTTGGTATTTTTGGCTTTGCAGGAGTACGCGCCCTTTTTGCAAAAATGCCTCACTTGAATTACTGCATTGTGTAAGTGTCAAAATACCCACAAAAAGTGTAGCCGCTACTGCTCTTTTCTCGTGTTTTTTGTGGGGGGCAGGCAAGTCTGCTTGTTTTTTTTGTGCTTTGCGGTGCGCAAAATAACCTTTCAGCAATGGATAACTGAAGACCGCCAAAAGTATTATTGAAGTACCAATATAAAAACCAGTGTGCATAGTTTCGGATTTGCCAAAAAGGAAATACGCCAAAATAATGCCATAGACAGGCTCAAGATTCACAGTGAGATTGATGGCAAAAGGCGTAAATTTTTTCATGAGCTTCACGCCTATAGAGTACGCATATACGGTACAGATGCCACCCAGCAAAAATAGACAAAGCCAATCTTGCCATGTAGGAACTATCGGAAACACATAGTCTGGAGAATAAGCCATGTAAAAGCCTATAAAAGCTACTGCCGTAACCCACGCGCCTACCATTTCATAAAAAGTAATAACCCAATGGTCGTGTTTTTTAATGAGGTCGGCATTTGCCAAGCTAAAAAGTGTACCCAAAAAAGCCGAACCCACCGCCATGCCCAGCCCCAGTACGTGGTCAAACTCAAATTGAAAAATCACATACAAGCCAAAAATAATCACACAACCCAACGCTATCTCAAGTTTGCTGACGCGCCTCCGCATCCAGATAGGCTCCAGTAGTCCTGTCCAAAGTGTCGCGGTCGTCATACCTGCAAGGCAGACTGAAGCGTTGGATACTTTGGCGGAGCCAAAAAACAAAATCCAATGCAAGGCTATCAAAACGCCTGTACCCAATATCTTCCAAAGCTCGCGGCGCGGTACGCTGAAGCTCTTACCTGTAGCCCAAAGCACGAATACCAGCAAACTACTTGCTATCAATGTCCGATAAAATACTAAAGCAAGAGAACTCACATGGATATACAACCCAAGTATGGCAGTAAATCCCCATATCAGTACGATAAAATGTAATTGCAGATAATCTTTTAAAACAGGCATTTTTGAGGTACGAGGTAAGAAGTACGAGGTAGGAGGTATTTTTTTGGTTCGCAGTCCGCGATTTATTTCTTTCTATTTTTTCGTCATTTATAGCATACAGAAATAGAACGTACAAATTTAAAGCAAAATTGATACACAAAAATAGGCACGCTGCAAAGCTATAGCTTTCGATAGCGGTTGCAAAGTTAATAAAGAAACTAAGAAAGAGCTAATTGATTGATAATAAACCATTTATTTAGTGGCAGGCAAGTCGCAATACTTGTTTTAAGAGGTTGTTAATGTTTTGTGAATATTTGTTTTTTTCAAAAAACAAATATTCTGTGTCCTCGCAAGTAACCTTATGCCAACTGCCTCAGATATTGTTGAATGGTATTTTCTAAGCCCAAATACAACGCATCACATACGAGGGCGTGTCCGATAGATACTTCGTCTAAGGCAGGCAAGTTTTGCTTGAGGTAGCGCAAATTCTCCAAACTCAAATCGTGTCCTGCATTGATGCCCAAGCCCAACGCCTTGCCTGCCTCCGCGCAGAGGCGGTAAGGCGCGACTGCCTCTTCAGGGTGGGTAGGAAAGGTTTGCGCAAAAGGCTCTGTATAAAGTTCTATCCTATCTGCCCCTACCTTGCCTGCCCCCTCTACCATAGCGACTACAGGATTCACAAAAATAGACACACGCACGCCCCACGCTTTCAACTGCGCGACTATCTCAGTCAAAAAACTTGCCTGCCCTACCGTATCAAAGCCCTCACTTGACGTGATAACATCAATCTTATCGGGTACAAGCGTAGCTTGCGCAGGGCGCACAAGCTCCACCATGCGCATATATCGCTCATCTGGATAGCCTTCAATGTTGAACTCTGTAGTAAGCAAAGGCTTCAAATCCAAAACATCTTGGTAGCGGATATGTCGCTCATCTGGTCTTGGGTGAACCGTAATGCCTTGCGCTCCGAATCTTTCACAGTCTTGGGCGACTTGCAAAAGGTCAGGATTGTTGCCTCCACGTGCGTTGCGAAGGGTAGCAAATTTATTGATGTTTACACTTAACCGAGTCATTGGAGGTTTGAAGTAAGAGGTACGAAGTACGTTTTTGTTACATCTTTTCCGTTGCTCAATAGGATAGGGTTTAAAACCCTATCCTATTGAGCAACGGAAAAGATGTGTTTATTTAATCTTTGTTCCTTACAAGGATTTTTAAAGTGCAAATATAGCTTGTTTTGGCACAAGAATAAAAAAATAACATAAACTTATTTAAAGATTAGCACTTTTTTTGTACTTTTGGAAAAAGGTTTTGGGTTCGTACCTCGTACCTCATATTTCAAACCTCCTCACATGACATCATCACCTACCGAAACAGCCTCTGTAACCCGCTCATGGCAAGCTGATTTGTATAATTCTACTTCGCGCTACCATACCTATTGCGCTTGGATAGCGGTTATTTTCGACCCGTTATTTGGATTGGTAGATTATTTAAATATTCCCCATGCATTTTGGCAAGTGATGATACTCCGACTGATAGCGGCTGGGGCGACTCTGATGGCTATTTTTGCGCATACGCGCAAAGCTATCTCTCCCGAAGTTTTGATATTCGTGCCGTTTATCCTTATTTCTTTGCAAAATGCCTATACCTATAGTTTGCTAAAGGTAGAAGATTTTACGGGACATACCCTGAATTATATGGCACTGCTGATAGGTGCGGGTATGTTTATACTTTGGCGTTGGTATTATTCGCTGGCTGTCATTGTACCTTCTGTGATAGCTACCGCGTATTTTTTTCAAATGAATCATCATTTGGACTTCAAAGAAGCCCTCGTAAATGGTGGACTGCTTTTGATAGCGGTTGGTTTTTTCATGTTCATATTGATAGAAACGCGCTATAGGCTGACTATTTCTATGATAAAATCTAAAATCGCACTCCTCGAAGCAAACGAACAAATAGCTTCTGAAAAGTCTAAATCTGACGCACTTTTGCGTAATATTTTGCCTGACGAAGTGGCAGATGAACTGAAGATAAATGGCAAAGCAAAAGCCCGAAACTATAAGAAAGCCAGCGTACTCTTTACTGATTTTCAAGGATTTACAGCGCGTACCGCGACCATGACTCCCGAAGAAGTCATCAATGAACTGAACAAATGTTTTTCGGAATTTGATAAAATCGTAGAACGATACAATCTCGAGAAAATAAAAACTATAGGCGATGCCTATATGTGTGCAGGCGGACTACCCATAGAAAACGATACGAATGCCATTGATGCAGTACGCGCGGGTTTGGCTATGCAAACTTACATGAATACCTACAAAGAGGAGTGTATCGCCAAAGGCGAAGCCTACTTTCAGTGCAGGCTGGGCATCAATACAGGCGAGGTAGTAGCGGGTGTAGTAGGCACTAAAAAGTTTGCGTATGACATCTGGGGCGATACTGTGAATACCGCAAGTCGCGCCGAGAGTAGCGGCGTGGTAGGCAAGGTCAATATCACTGAAAGCACTTACGAGCTTGTAAAAGACGTATTCAGGTGTGAATACAGAGGCGAGATAGAAGCAAAAGGCAAAGGCAAACTGAAAATGTATGTGGTTTTGGGGTAGGCAAGTGCTTTACGATTTACTTTGATACTGACATTGTTAATTTGTAAATTGAGTAATCATGCTGTAAGGAATGAAAATAAAATAACATGATAATTTCACTCACGCGAAGCCACGCTGTAAGCGTCTGTTGGTATTGCCTAACCGCGTAAAAGCTCGATAACAGACGCTTACAGCGTGGCTAAATATGCTCAAGTTATTT
>JAAFJK010000577.1 GCA_013298105.1 Cytophagales bacterium | reverse complement strand
CACATTTTTTGTTTTTTGAAACAATGATAATATCCTCTTTGATATCATTGCCAAACTTATTTTTAAATACTCTTTCGTGATTACTGATTTCATTAAAACAACCTAATTCGTTGATTATGTCTTTTACAATATTTCCATTATAAAATGGGATTTGGCGAACATTTGATTGGTTTCCCACTACCATTATAAGTAATCCATTATTTTTCAGTGAGTTAGCAAAACTTTGTAAGGCTAACTCTATGTCTAAGGCATATTGCACTACAGTACGAAAACGATTGGTTCTATTTTTTCGATTTGCACCTATTTCACTTTCTGCGACCTTCAAAATATCCCAACCTGCCGCCTCTACAATAGCCCTGTGATTTTGATGATAGTTGAAGACATTAATATAGGGTGGACTTGTCAAAATAATATCTATATCTTCTTTTAAAAAAATATACGTTTCGCGTGCATCTGCCAAGCGTACTTCAACTTTTACATTTTTTTTTGGTATAGAATACAAGGCTTTCTCGATATAGTCAAGTGCATTGTGAATAGTTGATTTCAAGTGATTTAGTTTGCTATTTTCGGCAATAAACATCAAATTCATGCATAAAATTTTCTCAATATCACAAGAAATCGTTGCTAATATTTCTTTAGTAAAATCCAGTAAATTTTTGTATTTTAGTCTATAATCTTTATTGTCTTCCCACAATGATAAGTCTTCTTTATCAGATAAATAATGCTTTATTTTTTGTCTTAATTCATTCAAATAATTTTGTTTCTCTGAAAAAGGCAAATGTAATAAAGTATAGAACTTAGCCATTGAATAGGCAGATGGATTTATTTCTAAACCAATGCTATGGATATTTTTCCTAATACTTTCTACTAATACAGTTCCACTACCTACAAAAGGATCTAAAACTGTTTGTCCTTCTTCTGCAAATTCTTTCAACAGATAATCTACCAATTCGGGTGTAAATTGCCCTCTCCAATTAAATAGATTAGCTCTTTTCTTTTCTTTAACATCTAATTTTTGTTGTGAGAGAAACATAAGAAATTACGATTATAAGCAACTAATAATTAAAGTTTTACTCCAAAGTACTCCCATTCAATTTCATGAACCACATATCTGCAAATCCAAGTCCGAGCGACTGAGAAGTACCGAGTATAGAAACATTGCCTGCACCGTCATTGATGAGGCGTGTAGCTTCGTCATTCAAGTTTCCGCCTATTAAGCGTAACGTTTCGCGCTTGGGTTTATTGCCTGCAAAAGTATAACGCGCGACTAAAATGTCTTTTTGCGAAAGTGGATTGTAGTGCGTACCTACTACCACGACCGCTACACCCTGTCCTCCATTTTCTACCTGCACCACATCATAAAAACTTTCTTTGTATATGCCCAGCACATCTATTGCCAAAAACTGCGCATTGGCATCAAAAAGTGCTACAAAAGCATTCGTACTGTCTTTGCGGTTTCTATAATATAGCTCGCCTACAAGCACATACTGTCCATTGGTAAGTTTCGTAATGCCCAAGCCTTTGCCATTGATATTTGCACCCCCTGCATAATTTTTGACAGGATTGCGCTGTTCGCTTGTATATCGAAGCATCATGGGGCGTTCTATGCCTATGTCATTGCCTGCCAAGATATTTTCGTTGTCAAGTTTGATATATTTTGCATCATTTACTTGTGCGTTGGGCGCATTCAGGTTTTCGCTGAGTTCAAGCACACCACTTGTGGGGTCAAAAACATCTATTTTGATTTTGGTAGCAGTGCCTGCCTGTGTACGCGCGATGCTGTTGCCTGACACAAGATAAAAATTTTCTATGATGTCAAGCGAATTGTAAATTTCTGAATTCGTGGAGCTATTTATGTACTTCCACTTTTCCGCGCCTGTTTGTGTATCGAGTGCTATGATAAAACTATCCGTATCGTTTTCGTTGTATTCTACAGAGCCTACTATTACTATAGCTTTCCTGCCGTTGGGGATAGAATCGTATGCAATGTCAGTAGGATTTATTTTGGCATTGGCTATGTTATTGATGACTCTGCTCCAGAGGACATTTCGGTTGGCATCTGTTTGGGTAATATAAAGTCCATTGATGTTTTTGCGTCCCAGCATATAGTAGCGGATATTTCCGCCTGCATTGACCACTATGGTTTTGATGCCTACTTCGTCTGTGATGCTTTCGCCAAATTGTGCTACATTCGCGCCTGATACGATGCTTGTTTTAGGGATAACTATCAAGCTATCTAATCTTGAGGTACTTGTGCCGTTGGCTTTTTGGGTGGTAAGTCTGACTTTGTAATTGCCTATATTTGAATAGGCGTGTGTGGGTTGTTTTTCGGTACTTGTGGCATTGTCGCCAAAGTCCCAAAAATACGTTTGGACTACCTCGGCAGGCGAGTCTTGTCTAAAAAGTACGCCCTCGCCTACCCGCACTACGCGCTGTGAGGGCGAAAATTTAGCCTCAAGGGGTATAAAATCACTTTCTTTCAGTGCTTGACAACTATACATGAGCGTGGTTGCACAAAGTACAGCCCATATTATCTTATTTTTTAGCATTTTCTCAAGCATTAAAATTTCCAAATAAGTGCAACTTGTCCTGACCTACCGTCTGTGTGTGGTAAGATGCGAAAAGAAGATGTTTCAGCCTTTTCAGCTTCTAAGCGTTCTTTTTCGCGGGCTATTTTCCTTTTATTTTTTAAGCCTCTAAAATATACGCCTATCACATCGCCTATCCAAACGCTCGCGCCTGTAATAAAAAAGACAGTAGAGATATTTTGAAATCGTTTCGCATCTTTGAAATAAGCCAAGTGCGCGGGTGCGTCATTTGCCAAGCGGTTTTTGTGATTTTTGTATGTTTGTTGCGCTCTGTATAAGAAATAGCCACCTGTAGCAAGTGAGGCATAAGTACCTACCGCTATCCAGCCATAATTGTAGCTATTTCTCACCTTTGTATCTCCAAGTCCTGGCATCAGCAACGACCTGAGCGCGTTGCGCGGTCCGCCTGTGGCTACTTTGGGCATCTCCACTACATCTAATCTGAAGCTGATATTTTTACCATCAAAGTATGGGTTATCGCGTTTGAATTTCCAAGCGATTTTTTTGTCCTTGCCTGCCCGAATGCTATCGCCTACATCGCCTGTTACTGAGCGCAGTGGGCCTTTGAAAGAGTTGCCACTGTTGTTGGAGTAGGCAAGGCGCACTGCATAGTATCTATTGCGGTAGCCCTTCAGAGTATAGGGTACAGTAATAGTCGTATCTGTTTGATTCAAAGTAATATTGGCGTTTTGCATTTCTGCCGCGAGCTTATTTTTGAATAAGCCTTTGAAGAATTGGGCTTCTACTTTGGTAGCAAAAAGGCATAAAACACTTATAATGATAGCTAAGCAGGTAGTTTTTTTCATAATATTAGGTAAGAGGTTTGAACTCATTGGTTATCAGAGTTTTAGAAGATGTATGACGCATCAGTTATTTTCGAGAGGCTAATTTACAGCTTATTTTTGAATAAACAAACTTATGCCTTCAAAATATTTAGAAAGTCCTCATCTTGGAGGTATGCCTGAAAGTCATTGTCAAGGGGGGCTTCTCTTGCCCAATAGATGCGCCCTGCCTCTAAGGCTTTTTGTAAAGCATCAAGCATATTTTCTTTTTGCTTTTGGTGCGCGTAGATGCAGGCTTTGTTGTACCAGCACGCACCTCCGCCATAGTGGTACTCCATGTGGATAGCGGAATCGTAGGCAAGGTGGGCTTCCTCAAAATTTCGCAAACTGTACATTGCCTGTCCTTTACAAAAAAAATGATCGCTTCGCCAATGTATTTGCGGGATAGATACAAGATATTGCAGGGCTGTATTTGCTTCTTTTTCTGCTTCGGCTTGTTTGCCTAACCGCAAATAAATCGTACTTTGGCTGGCATGGTATTGTGCTTTTTCGCTGTCATCTTCTGTGATTAGCAGTGCTTTTTCAAGGCACTCAATGGCTCTTGGATAAGCCCGAATGCCAGTGAGTATCCAAGATTGTGTGTCCCAAGCCACATGAGAGAGCGGATTTAGCAGACAAGATTTTTCGATGGACTCCAGCGCATCTTCATAAGATAAGTTATTGACCAACTGCCACGCCTCATCATAATAACGCTGTGCCATAATCTTTGGAAAAAAAGCCTCCAATTTTGTCAAGGCTTCTGCACTGATGAGGTCTGGACTAAAATACAAAAACTCTAAATGCACGAGGTAGGCAAGGCTATTTGGCAATTTTTTTAATGGATTGCCCTCCAGCGAAAGTGTCCGCAGTTGCTTAAAATCTCCTATAGCTTCAGGTAACTCCTCCAAATCAAAATAATCCATAGAGAGTGAGTCATTGTTTATCAGCATATTCAAAATAAAATGCGCTGAAGCGGTTTTATTTTTCAGACAAAACAGTGCGCCCTTATTCGTTATTTTTAAGGTAAAATTAGCAAAAACAGCTTTATCCAAATGCTTATGATTGGTAATTTCGCGCAAGTATTTATCCATGTCGCGCTCGTGGTATTCGTACAGATGAAACGGATTCCAAGCATTTTTTTCTATATGTGCCAGCAGTGAGGAGGAGGCGGTCTTTTTCAATAATTTTTTAGCTTTTTTTCTAATATCTTCTTTTTGATGAAAAATATGTAAAACTGCCAAATGTGTGTGCATAGAAGCAGGTACGCCGCCGCCTTGTAGGAGCTGTAGTGCTACTTCTATGGTATTGGTTTCATTACTTTCCAAAAGATTGCGGATTTTTTCTTGAAATTCGTGGGCTTGTTCGTCATCATGCAAGAGATAGCCTCTGTCAGTAGTCATAGCGGTAAATGAGTGTTTATGGCAAATTGTTTCAACAAGTAATAAGTATGAAGTTCTAAAAACAGTAGTTATTGACTGTTTTATATTTTTGGTTGTGCAACTTTAGCCTTTTTTATATAAACAAAAGGGCAGGCAAGTTTTTTTGGAAAGGTCATTATCTACCCAATTTGCACAAAAATACAAATTTTATTTAGATTTTATGCCTATTCAAACAAAATTTATTACTTTTGCATGAGTAGTAAAATCAGCTAAAGCCTTGTACCTTCAAACCTCGTATCTCAAACCTCAAACCTCCCATGCGTCTTGCCTACCTTTTGCTATGTTTGATTTTTGCCTTGCCTGCCCACGCGCAAGATGACCTTGCCTACATGGATACAGACACGATGCCTGTAGTGAATATGACACGCCCGCGCCCACTCCGCTTTTTGGAATTGGGGGTAAGTGCCAATAGCTACAAAGGCGACCTCTCGATGTATGAAAAATGGACTGCCTGCTATCATGGGGCTATCCAATTCAATGGCGCGGCACGTTGGAATGGCAGAGTCGGCTTTGGTTATGGCTTCATCACAGGCGAAAACAGAGGCTACAAAGTGGCTGATGCCACGCCAAATAATTTTTTTCGGACTTCAGTCGTATTTTTTTCTTATGAAGGGCATTACAATTTTATCAAAACCCGCGACTTCATGCTCTACGGTAGCATAGGTTTGGGTATCTATAGCTATACACCCAAAAACGAAAAAGGCGAAAAATTGGCTGATTTACTCAGCACACGCGAGATAGACGAGCTGTATGGGCGCGTGAGTTTTATGTTGCCTATAGGCATAGGCGCGACCTATATTCTGAAAAATGGCTATGGCATAGGTGCGCAAGCCTCTTTTCTAAACACACAAACGGATTATTTGGACAACATATCACAGTGGGGCAGGCGCAAAGGCAATGACAATGTGGCTTCGTTCAAGTTTTATATGTATGCACCTTTGGTATTTTCTAAGCCCACCCTCTTGCCTGCCCGCTCACAGAAAAAGGGCTACTACACGCGCGAATTTCTTTAGAGTGTATTTACAACGCGCTTGCCTGTATAGAAAAAATGGTTCTTCAAAAGCTATTGCAGAAGTAGAGCGCAGTTTGGCAGGCTGAAGCCCGCCAGTGCGTCCGCTTTCTGCAATAACTTTTGAAGAACCTACGGATTGACAACCGAAAAAACGAATAATTAGCAAAGACTGACCACTATCGTAAATATTTAGCCTACCAGATTCATTTTCACAAAATCCTGAATATCTATCATACCCGCAGGCAAGTTATTCTCAAGGACAATGATATTATCTACCTTTTTATCTTTGAATAACTTAACCGCGTCATGAAGCAGTGCCTCTGCACTTACCGTAACAGGGGCAGCAGTGCCTATCACTTGCGCCATCGACAATTCTAAAAGTCCTTTGCCTTTTTCTTGTAACTGCCTGCGGAGGTCGCCATCAGTAAAAATACCCGCAAGTTCTCCTTTTTCGTTTACTACAGTTACTGCCCCAAGTCCCGACTGACTCATCTGTGCGAGTGCATCAAAAACAGTTTCGGTTGTTTTTACTTGTGGGTTGGCGGCGTGGATTACTTGCTTCACTTTCATGGTCATGAGGCGGGTATGCTCTATGAACTGGTCTGTACCAAGCGTAGTGAAGTTGTTGATAGTCAAGTTTTTCATCACACTCCAAGGTGCCGTAATGGTATGCACACCAGAGAGCAATGCGGCACGCACGTGTTCGGCATAGCGTACAGAGGAGAACATGATTTTGGTATTGTAACCATACTGTTTTACGACTTGGACACATTGTTTTACCAACTCAAGCGCATCATGTCCTTGGTCTTGCAACCTTCCTACCAGTGGACATACATAGGTAGCACCTGCCGCCATAGCCATATATGCTTGGCTTAAGGTATAAACGAGGTGGACATTGACCAAAAGCCCTTTGTCGCGGAGCATTTTACAAGCGCGTACCCCTTCATTGGACACAGGGATTTTAAAAACAGTGGTTTCCTTTTTTAAACCCAAAGCCAAAAGGCGTTCTGCCTCTGCCAATACTTCTTCAGCTGTGTCGCCAAGTGCTTCTACCTGAAGTACAGGCACCATAGTAGCCAATTTGAGCATCGCGCCATCTATGTCCGTGATGCCATGTCTGTGCATAAAAGTAGGTGTGGTAGTAAGTCCTGCCAAAAAACCTAACTTGAATGCTTCTTCTATTTCTTTAAAATCAACTGAATCGAGGTACAGTTCCATACGTGAAAGATAAGGGAAATTTGCTACAAAGATAGATAAAAAATGTAGTTTACAAAAAATATGTTGTAGTAAAATTTTCGTGTGTCTTTTTTTAGGAACAACTTTGATACCGACATTGTTAAGGAACGAGCAGAGAATAACGGTTGTCTGACAATTTTTATGGTAGCTTTTTTTTGCTCAATAGGATAGGGTTTAAAACCCTATCCTATTGAGCAAAAAAGGCGTTTCTTAAATTACTAACTTGCTCAAAAAATGCTTCTCCACAAAAAATGTCAGACAACCCGTTTTTTTTGAAATTTATACGCCCTTGCCTGCCACAGCGCGTGGGTAGGCAAGGGCGTATAAATTCCATATCTTTGCTTAGTCATATTCTAAACTTCTACAACATTTTTTATACTTTTTACCACTTCCACAAGGGCAGGGTTCATTGGGCGGTACTTTTTTGCCTGAACTAACAGTGTATGAAGGTTCAGATAGTTTTTGAAAAAGAGAGCTATTTTGATTAGTGTTGTTTGGCTTCGGTCTTTCAAATAAATTGCTGAAAGCATCTTTAAAACTATCAAAACCCTGCTTTTTTAAATCTACTTTTAGTATATACTCGCCTGCTTCTATAACATCACTGTATTGTGTGCTTTTACGTTCTTTGTAAGATTGATCATAAAATTCAAACACATTTTCTGGCATAGTGTGGACACGGCTATTCAATATGGGGTGTTCAAAAGCTAATTCTATCATATCCCAATCTCCCATAAAGCGTTCTTGGTACAGCTCGGCTTCCTTTATTTCTTTGACAAGAGAGAGAGATTTTATGGATTGCAAACTTGCCAACTTACCTATGATAATAGAACAACACAAAGAGTCTGCAAAGTTTTCCTCGTTTTTACGTATTAGATACTCTTGCAATAAGTCTTCCAAATAGGCAATGACCTCGTTCCTTCTTTCAGGATAATACAGACCTACTTGTTCTAAAGTGGTAAATACCACTTCTTTGCCAAATGCTTCTACATTTGATTCTTTGGCAAAACTTATCAAAACAGGTAATTGCGATTTACCTAAGATATAAATAGCTTCTTGCAAAGTTTCAAGAGAACCAGCATACAAACATTCCATACCTTCCCAATCATGTCGCAAACTATCCAAAATAATAGGCAGACTTTCCTGCGCATCTATGGCAGACAACAAAATAAGCACGTGATATATTTGGTCATATAAAAATTCACTAACTTCCTCTTTAGAAGACGTTTCGTCTAAGATTATAAAATACTGCATATATCGAAAATAATTTTCCAAATCTTCCCTTAGTGTTTCTTTAGGAAGGCTGATGATTTGCTCAATAATATCTTTGGGCAAGTTTTCTGTGCTGTATTCTTTTAGTAGCTGTATCTCGCGTGTATGATGATAGGTAGGCTCAGTCTTGAGGGCAGGCAAGGCAGGTACAGGATTTACTTCAGCCCTTATGCCATCATCTATCATATAACTTAGGCGTTCTACAAAACCTATTGAACTTTGGACTTCATGCACAATCTCCGCCATTTGCACTGTCGTCTGGCTTTCGCCTTGTGTATTCAAAAAATGTTGTAAGATTTTGTGCGCTTTACCCTTTTGCTCATTTACCATGTGGTATTGCAATAAAGCTGTATGGTATTGTGCATATTCGTCTTCTGTGAAGGTTTTTTTTTCAGGAAAGGCACTTTTCAGTGTTAAATCTTCTCCTAAGATGTGCCTCAGTTCTTCCCATTTTTTTTGTGAAATCAATACCCTGGCATAATGTAGCTGAAAAATTATGGATTCTGGAAATTGCTTTACAGCCATCTCCATAGTTTCTTTTACATTTTCCCATTTTTTTTTGCTCACATAATAATTGAACAAAACAAGATAGGTTTCGAAATATTGTGGATACTCACGTATGTAGCGTGCAAGCAAAGTAGTCATTTGACTTTGTTTATTAGCAGGCATAGAATTAAAGCCCTCCACAAATTTGATAACCTCTTGTGGTATAGATTCTTTGCTCACGCCTTCTGTTATGTCTGAAACGACTTTGTAGCCTGTAGCCTCATAAATGGCTTGATTATAGTTTTGCATTTTGAAACATTAAAAAAATTTTACAAAGGTACTACTTTTTTTAAAAATTAAGAAACAAGTAAAAAATAACGATTGTCTGACAATTTTTGTGGAAGTGCCGATTTTGTCATTTTGAGCAAAGCGAACAATCGCGTGGTTCACTCACGCTTCGCTCATGAGGACAAAGCGCGCTCTTTTTCCTCTCCACAAAAATTGTCAGAGAACCAAAACATAATGATAAAGGCAAAATTATTGAGATAGGCGAAAAGATTGTCTATGGCAAAAAAGAGGATATAGAAGCACATTATGCCCAAGCTGAACGCTCTAAACATATCAATACAGATTATGCAGAGAGTAGAATTCGCAAGACTTTATGCTTTTCAAAAAAAGCTATTTTTCATGATGCCATGATTTCATTCACAGCACAAGTATTCAATTATTGTCAGCCTGTGGAGGCATTAAAACATTGTATTAACCCAATTGCAGTGCGTTTTAAGTAAAAATATGCACAAGTCTCAGCGGTTATGACAGAAAAATTGATTGATAAAATATTGACTATCAAAGATTTACTTTTTATTAGACCGCAAATCAATAAACATAGATTACGTGCTTAGTTTCAAAATTTCGATTTTCTTTTTACCTTTGCGCTATGGCAAAAAAGAAAGACACAGCCACTACCACAGGGCAATATGACAAGGTTTTTAAGGAAAATTCAGACGAAATACACCTTGCTATCATCAACCGCTTTTTTCAAAGTAGTATAGGCAAGGCACAGACTGAAGAAGTACCTCAATCAGATTTGCAATACACCATAGAACGCAAAGCGGACTTTGTGAAGAAAATCTTGCCTATTGATGGTTCTGTGCCTTATTGTTTGCATATTGAAATACAGTCAAGCAATGACCTCAATATGCTATGGCGTATGTGTATTTATAGGTGTTTGATAAGCCAAAAATACCAAATTCGTTGCGTGCAGTTTGTCATCTATATTGGCAACGAGCCACTTACTATGAAATCTACAGTTTCAGAAGAAAATTTAGCATTTTCATACGAAATCATAGACATCAGGCGTTACGATTATGAGGATTTTCTGAATGCTAACACTCCAGAGGAGGTTATTTTGGCTATTTTGGGCAATTTTCATGGAGAAAATCCTGAAAATGTCATTGAACGTATCTTATTGCGTTTGAAGGAATTAACTAAAACAGAACTTGCTTTTGGCAAATATGCCACTCAACTTGAGGTGCTTTCCGAACTCCGCGAATTGAAACAAATCACTAAAACCCAAATCAACAATATGCCTGTAGTTTTTGATTATACCACCACGACTGCCTTTGAGAAAGGCGAAACGAAAAAACGCGATAAGATGATAAATGCCATGTTTGCTAAAAAGTTTAGTTTAGACACTATAAGTGATATTTCAGAACTATCACTCGCAGAAGTGCAAACTATGTATGAGGAATGGCAAAAAAGGCATCAAAAAAACTAAAACCCAAATCAACAATATGCCTGTAGTTTTTGATTATACCACCACGACCGCCTTTGAGAAAGGCGAACTCAAAGAAAAAAAAGAAGATACCTTTGGTATGTTTGCAGAAAGACTAAATACAGAAGCTATAGCTCGCATTACAAAACAGCCTCTTGAAACTATAGAAGCATGGAAAAAGAATGGGAGGAAAAAAACTAAAACCAAAAGCCCGCTAAAAAGCGGGCTTTTGGTTTTATTGGCGCGTCAGAGATGTTTACTCAGTAGCGTTGGGTAGGCAAGGTTGTTTGTCTTGCCTGCCAAAAAACCCATTAAAGTTCTGAAAATAGGATTTTAGCGAGGTTTTTGAGTTTTTAGGCTTGTTTCGCGTTAGCTTCTTTGCGTAATTTTTCGAGTTTAGCTTCATCTAAATTAGCAACCATTTTAGTGGCTTTTGCTATTTTTTCAGCAAAAATAACATATCCGTTAAGTTCTGCTAATTCAGGCTTGATTGTGATTTCAGTGTTTTTCACGTTGTTATTCATAATATTGGACAAATTTTATTTTCTGTTCAAAAGGAAACCATCATAATTTACATTTTTCTCAAAAGGTATCCAATCTTCATTTTTGAAACCTAAAATTGTAAATTCTGCCACTATTTCATCGTAATACAAGTTAATAGCTATTTGATAAAGTCTTGTTCTAACTGGTGTGCTACCTTGCATCAAAATCCAAACATTCGGATAACGTGTAGTAAACTCATACACAGTAAAAGCAACTGTAGCCAATACTTTATCTCTATCTCCATTGTTGGTTTTTATTGTGTCGCTTAGTTCGCTTGTTTGTGGGTCTTTATCTCCAAAGCCCAAATTGTATATAGGCAATACTTGGTCTGGCAATCTACTATAGATAACGACTTTCTCAATATTTCCTTGTATGCCTTCGCTTATAAATTCAAAAGAATTGAGGTCAGGCGTACTTTTCAAGGTATATTTCTCTAAATTCATAAGGTTGCTGATGTTTCAGACACAAAGATACGACAAAAATACGAAAAACAAAATTGCTTCCTAAAAAGCGCATCAGAAAGGTGCGCTTGGTAGCATTGGGTAGGCAAGGCTTTTTGGGGCTTGCCTGCCTATACGAAAATTTATGTGCTATTTTTAACCAAAAAGTGTCAAATTTATGGCAAAGCATTAATATCTTTCAATAACCAAGAAACTATCCTATCTGTTTTATACAGTTTTTCTGGGATATTTTGAATAGGATTTGAAGCAAGTCGAATATCACAATTAGGGTTCAAAAATTCTAAGAAACTTGTAGATATGTCTGTTATTAAGTTGTTTGATAATGTTAAATTTTCTAATAAATTTGTAGTTTTAGTAGATGTTAGAGATGTTATTTCATTATCAGAAGCATATAAATTCTTTAAATTAGAAAGCACAAGTACAGGCGATAAATCTTGAATTTTATTTTTTTCTAAATCAAGTGTCTTCAAATTTTTTAAATGTGTTAGAGGTGTTATATCTTGAATTTGATTTCTACTCAATAAAAGTGTTTGCAATGACTTTAAATTTACTAATGACGGTATATTGATAAGCACATTTCCTCTCATGTTGAGATGTTTTAGAGTAGTCATTTTATCAAAAATATCATTTTTTAAAGTGTTTATTTTATCTTTAAAAATAATTTTACTTTTCAGACATAAAGAATATAACACTTCATTTTTTTCTATTTTTCCAAAATTATTTATCAAAAATTTTCCAAAAATAGGGTTGATTGAAAAGTAAGTTTCATTTTTTCTTTCTAAAATCATATTTTCCTCTTTTTCTACAAATTCTTCTATCCTTTGTATTTCCTTTATAATAAACTCAAATTTGTCTTCTTTGGGTAGAAGGCTCATAATTTGCGCTAAACCCTTTAGATAATCTTGTTTAGTTATTGTACCATTGATAGGATTTTCGCTCATATCAAGATACTGTAAATGTATAAGATTCTCGATAGGTTGAAAATCTTTTATAAGATTTTTTCGTACAATTAATTCTTTTAGGTTTGTCAAATTTGATATTACACCAATATCTGAAATTTTATTTTCAGATACATCTAAACATACCAAACTTTTTAAACCTGCTATACAATCAAGATTTTGAAGTAAGTTCCCTGAAATTTTTAGTTCAGTTACATAGTACATTTCTTCTACCTTCTTCCATTCAGGTTCAAAACCATTTAGACCTAAATTACTAAAATTGAGGCAAAATACTTTGAGCCTAATGCCTTCATCTATTATTTCTTGAAATGTTTTTCTCATATTGTCCCTTGAATTTTAAAACACCAACTTATACTCCAATTTCATACCATCTAACTTCCTAAAAAGTGCGTCAGAGATGTGGGAGCATTTGCCATTTGTCCCCTTTTTGAAAAAACTGTAAAAGGGCTATTTTTCCCCTTTCAAGCATATAGGTAGATATTTGCAATAGAAATAAACAGCCCTCTAAAAAGCCCTA
>JAAFJK010000543.1 GCA_013298105.1 Cytophagales bacterium | reverse complement strand
ACGCTGTAAGCGTCTGTTATCGAGCTTTTACGCGGTTAAGCAATACCAACAGACGCTTACAGCGTGGCTTCGCGTGAGCGAAATTATCATGTTATTTTATTTTCATTCCTAAGAAAGACTGACCACTACTTGGAAGCGTTTGTACTTAATATAATCCAAACTATCACAGGTGTACCAAGCAAGGCTGTCATCACATTCAAAGGGAGGTTTCGGGCAAATAAATCACACAACAGCAACACCAATGCGCCCTTGATAGCCACTGCAGGTATCAGCAGTTCATGGCGCGAAGTCTTGAGCAAAGCCCGCGTAGGGGCAGGCACTGCCAAACCTATAAAACCGATAGCCCCACAAAAAGCGGTCGTAACCCCCGCCAACATACTTACTATCAATATCAACTGAATACGCATCTTGCCTACCCTGATGCCGATACTTTGGGCATACTGCTCGCCCAAAAGCCACCCATTCAAAGAGTAGCTCAAGAGCCACGCCAATCCCAAACCCGCCCCCACAACCGAAGCCAAGATATAAAACTGCCCCCAAACCACGCCTGCCGTACTGCCCATACTCCATCGCCAAAAATCTATCACTGCTTCAGGAGAACTATAGTGCTGAAGCAAACTTACAAAGGCATAAGCAAAATTGC
Organism: Cytophagales bacterium; assembly: GCA_013298105.1. GTDB lineage: Bacteria > Bacteroidota > Bacteroidia > Cytophagales > Microscillaceae > RDXI01. Next base: position 3,292 of record JAAFJK010000543.1, on the reverse strand, counting down.
TGAACATCATACCCAAAAGCAAAAGGGAATAGGCAGATTTTATTTTGGTAGCCACCAAAAGCATCAAAACCAACACCAAGCTCGTCCCAAGCATAGCAAAAACTACTGTCAAAGACGCGCTATGCCACGAAAAACCTGCTATCCCGATTCCGCCAAGCCTCAAAATAGCTACGCCCAAGCTCGCGCCCGAAGACAGCCCAAGCACCGATGGCTCCGCTAAAGGATTTTGAAAAAAAGTTTGCATCAAAAGCCCCGCTACAGCCAAAGCCGCCCCCACGAACATAGCCGTAAGTGCGCGAGGCAAGCGCAGATTCCAAACAATGTCAGTATGTGAACTCTCCACCGCCTTGCCTACCAATGCCCGCAAAACATCTGTAAAAGAAATTGCCACACTGCCCCATGTAAGATGCAGTATCAAAACACTGAGCAATCCCCCCAAACAAACACCGTAAAATAACTTATAAAGATATGGCACAAAAAAACTAACACAAATACAGTTTGAAAAAATTAACTTCTACTCCCAAAAATCGCACTACCTACTCTTATCATAGTGCTACCTTCTTCTATAGCTATGGTATAATCTTGGCTCATACCCATCGATATTTCTTTGATTTGTGGGTTTGCTACGCGCTTCACAAAGTCTGCCAATCCACGAAATTCCTGCCTAATCTGCGCCGTATCAGTGGTAAAAGTCGCCATGCCCATCACGCCTACTATCCGCACACCTGTAAGGGCAGGCAAGGCAGGAGAAGCCAATAACTCCTCCGCTTCTTGGTACGAAAACCCATGTTTAGTTTCTTCTTGGGCTATGTATATCTGTAGCAGACAATCTATGACACGCCCGCATTTGATGGCTTCTTTGTGGACTACCTCGAGGAGTTTGAAGCTATCGATGGAGTGAATAAGCGACACGAAAGGCGCGATATATTTCACTTTATTCGTCTGAAGTGTACCTATCAGATGCCATTCGATGTCTTTGGGCAATGCCTCATATTTGGGTACCAGCTCTTGCACACGATTCTCGGCAAACACTCTACAGCCTGCACTGTAGGCTTCTTGCAAAGCCTCTATTGGGTGCGTTTTGCTTACAGGTATGAGCCTTGCCTGCGTATGCTCGAGGGCTTTTTGGAAAGTTTCTAATCTTGTTTTGATGTCCATATTGTGATTTTTTGAGAGTCAATCAGCCAGACTTTGGAGGCTTGAGTATGCAAAAATAGTGGTTTTTGGGGAGGTTTTACAAATTCAAAGGTCTGTATATTTTTCTTATCTGCTTCGTAAAGACTTGTGATAGTAAGTTCCTTGCCTACCAGCCGCCAAAGTGCGCCATCATACAAGCAGGAAGCACGCGAGGCAGGCAAGGTAGCCAAGAGATTGCCCAAATAATCTATTACCCACACCTCCGTATCGCTCCAGATATACAAGCGGTGTTCGTAGGCTTGCATACGCACTATGTCTATATTTGAAGCGCTGGTAGGCAAGAGCAAAGCAAGTCTGACTTCCAGCAAAATATCTTGATTGAGTGGATTGTAGCGCAAAATACGCATAGCTTGAGCGTCATATAGCCACATACTTTGGTCTGCGCCCCAAGCTACATTTTGCACGAAGCCGACCTTTTCGGGAGGCAAGGTATAACTTTCTAAAGGTTGCAAGAATCGATTAAAAACCGTAAATCGTTGCAAATCTTGATAAAAAGCATAGATAACTACCCCAAACCTTGCCTCCAAAGCCGTAACATCTGCCACTTGTATAGGCGAATGGTAGGCAAGTTGTTTGCCTGTACTGTCATATTGCCGAATCCCGCCATGCCTCTCAGCTATATAGACTTGGTGATAAACATCTGCCGAAAGTGCGAGCGCAGATTTTGAAAGTGGTATTTCGGTTATTTTTTCCCACCTTGCCTGCCCACCGAGAGAGGCAAGGTAAATGCAAAGGATTAAGAGGGACATACAGGCACAAAAATATAACCTTTCACAAAAAATTTAGTTTGTTCACACTGGCAAAAGCGCATCAGCCATACTCAGCGTGTAGGCAAGGCGCGGGTATTTGAAATCAAGCGTATTATTTTCTTGAGTACGAAGTTGGTAAAATTCCTTGCTTTGCGCTTCGTCTGCCAACACTAAAGGCGTATCATCAGCAAAATAAGGCAAATTATGTTTGAATTGGATAAAAGTTTTGGATTCTCTGAATGTGATGCCCAGCCAACGGTTGTCGTGGGGTTTTTCTAAGATGATTTTGTGCTGAAACGCGGCATTGGTAGGCAAGGAAAATAGCACGACTGAATTATGCTCAAGCGCAATCTCAAACTCCTCTGCAGTGGTTTTGTTTTTTATTTTTAGTCGCCTCAAAAGCGCAGACGAGAGCGTATCAGGCATTTCATAACAAGAAAAAAGGGCAATCCACGAGTTTTCGGCTAAGTCCATGCATTGGTCTGAATGATACTTCATGGTCGTATATTGGCGGTCGTATATTTCTATCAATGCGTGATTAAATTTCGTTTCAATTTTGGAGAGGGGATAAATACTTTCCGCAATATGCCCATGCAGTTCAGAAAAATAATGCGCAGGCTGGCTATATGCGGTAGTAGTACGGACTATAGGAATCCCTGCCTTGCCTGCCTGCACCAAATGATTGCCTTGCCTGCCCTTTGCAACAGGTTGAAAATCAACAGATTGTGCTAAAGTGTGAAATATATCATTGCCCAAAGGCAGGTGGTATTTGCGAAAGCCATGTAGTTCCATTTTATGATTATTTAGCCCCCTGCCCCAAAGGGGAGTTTTCTAAGAGGTAATTCTCCCCTTTGGGGCAGGGGGCTATTTCAATAAATTGGTTTTTGGTAATCGCCTAAGTTCATGCTAAAATCTACTTTGCCATATTCTATTCTGTTTTCCGATTGATTTTCTTGTCTGTAGGTATCTTTCAAATCTTCCATAGCTGTATCTGTCATGGGTTCGAGCTTAATAAGTTTGCCATTTTCTTTGATATAGGTTTGATTGTTCATGTGCCACGCTTCTTTGTTTGAGCAACGAACGACATAGCCCATTCTTGTAGGGATTTTATCGATAGGCAAGGTAGAAGGTTTTATCTCATGGGTGTAGAGCCTATTCGTAGAAAGTGGGATGAAAAACACCGAATTGGGATAGAGTGTTACTGTAAATTCTTTTGCCAAAGTGCTGTCTTGTACAGTTTGTTTGAGTTTGAAGTGCAGTTTTGTAAGCCCGCTGATGCCTTTGTGTTGCCAGTCGTACTTGTCGGTAGGGGAGGGCTTGAGGTGTTCAAAACCTGCACTGTCATA
>JAAFJK010000266.1 GCA_013298105.1 Cytophagales bacterium | reverse complement strand
CCCGCATCTGCCCCATTGTTATTCAAAACAGTGGCTACATCTGTAGCCTTTCCATCTAAAAAGGTCAGTGTGCGTTTGCGCTTTTCTACAAATGACGTACTGTAAAATATAAGACTGGGGCGTGTACTCTCGCCTACGCCCTCCGTAAGCGCAAACGCAAAGCCCTGTGTCCCAAAGTCTGCCGCGTTGATTTGCCAATTACTGCCATAAATGTCGCTTTTCTTCAAAGTCCCATTTTGGCTGTAGGTTTCTACAAGTAACTTAGTAGTTGCACTTCCTTGCGCATCTGTTACGAGAGTGCTTCCACCCACCAATATATCACCACTAAACTCTACCAACGAAGTATAGAGGTCTATTTGTGAAGTGTTGCGAATTTTACGCCAACGTTCTTTGACAAGACTGCGGTTTGTTTCATTTGATATTTTAAGCATGAAAGCATCTTCGTCTTGGGGGTTGTAAGTAAAAGAACCCGCTATCACAAAGCTCGTATCGCGCGTTTGGATAACGGCACGTGGTGTGATAGCCCCTTGTGTGATGTTGTCAATATCTATAGGAGAACTCCAAACAGGCGCAAAATTTGCATCTATTCGTAAAAGCCGCAACATATTTACGCCTCGCCTGCCCAACAGCAAGTAGCCTATGATGGGCTGGGCAGGCAAGTTAAAATCTACTATAGGTGTAAAGCAGAAGCCTTGCTCATCTATCAACTCATCACCAAAAAGTTTAGCATTGGCATTCCAAGTCGTTTCAGGCAAAACAATGATTTCTTTGCTAAAAGTGCTTACGAGAACTTTATCCTCCTTGTAGGCAGTCATGGTTACTTTATAACGCCCATATTTGGCGTAAGCGTGTGAAGGGTTTACTTCTGTAGAAGTCGCACCATCACCAAAATTCCAAGTATATATGCTGGCAACTTTGGTAGAAGTATTCTCAAAAGCTATCACTTGTCGTTCGCGTGCTACAGGCGCAGATACAAAAAAACCCGCTTTCAGGTCTATATAAGGTATTTCTAAAATAGTAGAATAGTTACAAGAAGTTACTAAAGTAACTACTAATAAGATGCTGAATATGCTTTTGTATATTTTTGAGTTCATAAAGTCTGTGTATTTGAGAACAAAGTTAGCCTATTTTTATTTAAATACCAAAATTTAAAAGACTTCTTTTGTGTCTTTTCACAAAAGAAGTCTAAAATTTAAAGAAGCTATATTTACACTAAAGGGGCTTTGGACACAGTAGCCGCTATTTTCTTTTGGCGTATTTCAATAAAAATTTGCGCACCTTCAGTCGCGTGTGCCAAAGGTACATAACCCATACCAATACCTACTTCGAGGGAAGGCGACATAGTACCAGAGGTTACTTCGCCTATTTTATTGCCTTCAGCATCAAGAATGGCATAATGACTGCGCGGGATAGCCAGCTCATTCATCTTGAATGCCACCAATTTTCGTTGAACTCCTGCCTCTTTTTGGCTTTTCAGATATTCGCTGTTGATGAAAGGTTTTGTGAATTTTGTAACCCACCCAAGTCCCGCTTCAAGGGGCGAAGTATGGTCGTCAATGTCATTGCCATAAAGCATAAAACCTTTTTCGAGGCGCAATGTATCTCTTGCCCCCAACCCTATCGGCTTGATGCCATATTCCTTGCCTGCCTCAAAAATAGCCTGCCACACTTTTTCCGCGTATTCGTTGGGTACATATAGCTCAAACCCACCTGAGCCTGTATAACCTGTAGCCGATATGATGATGTCTTGCACACCCGCAAATTCCGCTATTTGGAAGGTATAATAAGGCATTTCGCCCAAGTTGATGGCAGTCAGGGCTTGCATGGCTTCTATAGCTTTGGGACCTTGCACCGCAAACAGACACATATCTTCAGATACGTTTTTCATCTCCGCGCCCACAGTGTTGTGTTGGCTTATCCATGCCCAGTCTTTTTCTATGTTAGAGGCATTGACCACAAGCATATATTTTTCGGCATGGATACGATAGACAAGCAAATCATCTACTACTCCACCTTCATTGTTGGGTAGGTAAGCATACAGTGCTTTTCCATCAAATAATTTGGAGGCATCATTCGAGATGACGTGCTGGATAAGCTCAAGGGCTTTCGCACCTGTAAGCATGAACTCGCCCATGTGCGAAACATCAAACACGCCCACACCATTGCGGACAGTCAGGTGTTCTTCTTTGTCGGAACTGTAGCGCACAGGCATATTGTAGCCTGCAAATTCGACCATCTTGCCTCCCAAAGCTATGTGGAGGTCATTCAAGGGTACATATTTCATGAAATTATTGGGTTATGGATATTTACGATTTATGCTTCGATATTGATTTTTTGTTTGATTTGTGCGAGTATTTTATCTGCCCCCATGCCTAAAAGTTCCTCCCCTACTTGCCTACCCAAGTGCAGTGCTTCGTGGGTAGGCAAGGTTTGGGTATGCTTAAGGTAATTTTTGCCATCTAAGCTCACAATGCCTGCCGAAAGCGTAATATTGCCTGCCGAAAGTGTAGCCAAGCCAAAAACAGGCACGCTACAGCCTCCCTGCAAGGTTTCGAGAAAACTTCGCTCTGCAAGTAGGCAAGTTTCGGTAGGGATATGGTTGATAGCTTGGCGCACCAAATCCTGCTTTTCGGGGGCTAAATCTGCGGTACACTCTATCGCTATAGAGCCTTGCCCCACTGCAGGCGTGAATACATCAAGAGGCAACGTCTGACAAATGCGTGCCTCATAGCCCATACGTTTTATACCCGCGTAGGCAAGGATAAGGGCATCATATTCTCCCCCTTCCAGCTTTTTCATGCGCGTTTGTAGGTTGCCACGCGCGTCTGTGGTCTTTACTGCGGGATAAAACCGCTTTAGCATAGCCACGCGCCTTGTAGAAGATGTACCCACCAAAAAGCTCGAGTCTGCCTTTTCGAGCTTAAAATGTTGGTTGAAACTCACCACCACATCATGTGCCTCCTCGCGTTCAGAAAAAGCTATCAGCCTCAAGTCATCTTCCAATCTTGAGGGCATATCTTTGGCACTATGCACTGCTATATCTATAGTATGCTCGCGCAAAGCCATTTCTAACTCCTCTGTAAAAACGCCCTTACTTCCTATTTTAGCAAGTGTTTTGGTCAGAATTTTGTCGCCTTTAGTTTCTATAGTGATGATTTCTACAGTAGCACCTGCATTTTGTAAGCGTGTTGCTACCCAGTTTGCCTGCCAAAGTGCGAGCTTACTCCCGCGTGTACCTATTCGAAAAAACATCTCGTATGTTTGTTGGTAAAATATATGCAAAGATAGCTTTTTTCTTGAAAAAAGCGCAACAGGGCAAAAGAAACAACTACAGCTTTTTTCTTGAAAAAAGCGCAACTTGACATAGAACATTTATCAAGGAACATTTATCATTTGTTTCTTTAGGAATGAAAGTAAAATAACATGATACAGACTACTGTACAATTTGTTATTTGATATTTTTTATTTTCAACGTTGTCAATGGTCGAAGACCTTGACAAGCGTACAAAAAAAAGAAAAATAGTTTTATATCTTTTTTGCTTTTTAGTAATTTTAGGGGCTTAAATTGAAATTGTACAGTAGTCTGAACATGATAATTTCACTCACGTGAAGCCACGCTGTAAGCGTCTGTTGGTATTGCCCACCCGCGTAAAAGCTCGATAACAGACGCTTACAGCCTCGTTCCTTAGAAAAAAGCGTACTGCTCCAAAGGAGAGAATTATCTCCAATTTTTACCTATTTTAGTGTTTTGGTAGGCAAGTTTAAATGAAAACTTACACAAAAACTCCCCTTTGGGGCTGGGGGCTAAATAGTTACAACGAATTATTTAAGCAAATACGCCAACAGCCCAAACACCCCAAAATCCACTAAAAACCCAAAGATTATCCCAAAAATAAAACCATACCCAATGATAAACTTGAAATAAGGTCCCGCAAAACCATAAAAAAGTCCCTCCAGTTCTCTGGCGTGCATCTTGTCTATCTCGCGGATTACAATGTCTTTGAAGTCAATGCTATTCAGAATTACGACAATATTTTGTTCAAGGGCTTCAAAAAGTGCATTACCTACCTTGCCTACCAAATAATCTTTCATCTCTGAATTTACTTGAGTAGCCGCTCCGCCCAGCATTTTCTCAAGCAAAGCACTCAACTGAAACGTCAAAACCATTTGCAAATTGGGATTTGCCCAAAGCGCGTGAAACATTTGCGCCAAATTCGGAGCCAGCACATCTGCCTCTACCCAATCTTCAAATTTTCGAGGCAAAATATCATTTTCTAATACAGCCGTAGCCCATTCGCCTACTCTTGAAGGGGGAGCGTTGAGGAGGAATTTCAGGAGTGCGTGCATACTATTATACAACTCCCCCTTCGGGGGTTGGGGGGCTTCCTCTCCCTTCGAGTTGTGGGCTTCTTGGTGGGCTATATTTGGCACTTTTACAGACAAAAATACTTTTACCAAAAGCTCTGTAGCCACAGGCGCGACTTTCTCAAGCCAAATGTCAAGTTCAGCCCTTGCCTGCAAGCGCGTCAAAAGATGGGCAGTCAGGTGTTCTGTTTCGGGCAAAAGTAGCCCCTCGAGGTGCTTCAACAAATCGGCAGGAGAGATAGGCAGTAGCTGTTCGAGCGGAATTTTGAAAAGGCGTTCTTCCAAAAGTAAGTTTGCTAACTGTTGGATTTTGCGGAACAGGGCGGGATTCTCAAGCAATTTTTGGACACGCTCTTGTAGGTTTTCTTCGTGCAAAAGTTGGTTTGTGAATAGATTGAAGGGTGTACTGCCGAGCTTGAGCATTTGCTCCTCTACAGCTTCTTTCAGACTGCGTAATTCGTTTTCAAAAAAAGTGGGTATTCCGTCATCTATCAATCCTTCGGTAGTTTTGATGATGGAGTTTTTGGCAAGCCACGCCCCTGAGTTTTCGGAAGATACTTCGCTGTATATTTGATTTACGAGGTCAGTCTTGTTATCTTTCAGGTAGTCAAGCAAAATTTCTACGCCTTTCTCAAGCCAATTATTCAGATTGCCTTGCAAAAGTTCCATAACCTTGCCTCCCAAGACTTGATTGATGGGGCGATTGGCAGAAAATTCAGACTTCAGGCGTTTGTCTAAAAAACTAAAAATTTGGGCTTTGACAGTTTCGTTTTGGAGTTGTTTTTTCAAAAACTCAAAAACCTTTTCTTTCAAGGCATCTTCTTGAGCGGTGCTAAGGATTTCGTCTAAGTTTCGCTTCAGCCATTCCTCAAGTTGTGGTGCAAATTTTTCGAGTGCAAAAACCCTGAGCCAGTCCATTTTTTCAAGATATTCAGGCAAATCCGCTATGATTTTGTTGAGCATATTCAGCACAAAAGCAGGCAAGTTTTGCAACGTTTTTTCGGGCAACATATCCGCGATGGTGTCCTTGCCTGCCATATACTTCATAAGTTCGGTATGCAAAGTATCTGTAGCCCAATTTATGAAAGTATCTTGTTGAAAAAAATCCTGAAGCTCGGTTTTCCAAGCGGGTATTTGCTTCGCTACAAGCTGTAGGGGCGTAGTTTTGCAAATCAAGTCTGCCACGACCGCCCCAAGTTTTGGGGCATTTGCCTGCAAATTGGTAACAATCATTTTGGCGAGGGTTTGCGCCCACGTACTTTGGTTTTTCTTGAGGGTATCATTCAAAAAACCATAGTCGTTTTTTTGTATAAATTCGCTGGCATTGTCTTGCAGGCGTTCTCTATTTTCGGCAAAACTATTTTTCAATTCGGCTTTATCCAAGAGCCTATCGCCTATGAATCGCCCCATACTATTGGCGAAGCGAAATTTATTTTTGGCAATCACACCAGGCGTAAAAGGCAAATTTCGGTTCAGAAAAGGGATTTTTATAGGTTTGTAGGGCTTAAAAAGCATCTTTACAGCCACCCAGTTCGTCCCCCAGCCAGTGATTCCGTAGGCAAGGGCAGGGATAAGTATAAACAGCCAAAGATTGGAAAAAGTAGGCACACCAAGCAAAAATATGCCTGTAAGTATGCCCAGTCCCGCCCCAAACCAATTCAGGGGCGCAAGTTCTTCGCCCATAGCCTTATAGACCATATCGCGGAGTTTGTTGTCATCTTGCTTGCCAAGACTTGAGGCTACAAGTGCCTTTACGCGCCCTTTGGTCAGGTCGGGCAGGCGCGTGATGAGGTAGTTTTTCAGGCGGAAGGCAAGGTCTTTTTCCCAGCCCTTGCCTCCCAGCCACGCCTTGAGGGTGCTTTGTACGGATTGCGTTTTGAGCTTTGTGTATTCATTGTCCAAAAAATCAAGCAACACATCTACTATTTTATCGCCTATCCTTTGTTGCTGATTTTCAGAGAGTTGCAAAGCACTTACTTTCTGAAGTGCGCTATGTAACACTTTAGCCAAAGCACTTGCCTCCCCCTTCGGGGGTTGGGGGGCTTCGGAGGCTTTGATTATTTGTGCTTTTATTTGTGCAACGATATTTTCTATAGGTATGCCCCAAAGCTTGCCTGCCCCACTCAAGATAGCGGGATTTTCGAGGAGTACGCTGATGCCTTCTTTGAATTGTTTTTGGAGGAAAGTCGTCAATTTTTCGGTGTAGAGGAAGTCTGTTTGTACGCGCTTCATCATTACACCTTTGAGTCTTGCGAGGAGATTGCGTGTGATGTCTTGTGGATTAAAAATTTCGTGGATAGGTCTGTCAAACCACTGCCCGAAGTTGTCTAAGTTTAGTTTTTGGATATTATTTTGTAGGTTGTCGCTGATAAGCGGACTAAGTGCGTCTATGATTTTATCTTGTGGGATTTTGCTCAAAAGCTCTCCTACAGTATTGTTTTTCAAAAAATGTTCAAGGTGCATGGTAAGTTCTTGTGCCAGCTCCTCTACATCAAGGGAGGCTATGCGCTTCACGATTTTGTCATCAATGCCGACCGCCTTGCCTACGTTGCCGACAAAAATAGCGACCAGTACCTGCGTGATGATGCCTGCATTTTGTCTGAATGCAGTTTGAATAGTATCATCGAGTTCATTTTTTTTGTCGCCTATCCACGCCTGTAGTCCTTGCAAAAGTGGCGGAAGTTTGACTGCCAAGAAAGCCTTAAGTCCCTCATACATTTGAGGCGAAAGCAAGTTATAGAGAGGCGTTTCGTCTTTTTTCAGGACTTCAAAAAGGTGCTTCAAAAGCATTTCGACTATGTCTTGGCGGACATCTGTATAAAAAACGCCCTTAATCTTGCCTGCCAAACTTTCTATGATGACTTCTTTATTTTTTGCTTGTAGCAAGTCCGTAAGCGGTTTTTGGGCAAAATTCGTTACCAAATTTTGGATAAAATCTTCTACTTTCAGTATTTCCCAGCCCTTGTCCAGCAGTTCGGCTATCGGGGAGGCAAGTTGATGCTCAAGCCATTGGGGAATAGTAGGCGTGAGGCGTTCTGCGATGTCGTATATTTCTTGCTGTAGCGGGGCAGGCAAGATGTTTTTGAGTGGTTTTTGGGCAATATTTTGTAAAAGCTGTTCGAGGATTTGGGTAGGAAAGTTCGTTTTCAGCACGTCCATGAGTGCTGTCATGAGCTTATCGGCTACGGGCTGTATCTGCTCGACTGTGAGCAGACCGCTTGGCTTCAGCTGAGAAAGTATAGCAGGTATGACTTGCTTTTGGAGTGGCTCGAGGCTGGTTTTGAAAGTGCCTTTGATTTGCGAAACCAAGCCTTCAAGGGCGGGAATCTCTGCCCAAGTGGTTTTTTCATCAAAACTTTCGGGCAAGGTGCGCTCTATCAGGTCTGCCAAAAGTTTTTCTAAGGCTTCTCCAAAAATGGGCTTTGAGAGTTCAGCCGCAAGTGCTTCGTGGTGTATGACTTCGCGCTCTACCAGTTCAGAGATGCTTGCCTGAAACTCAAGGCGTTTCTTGACGATAAGTCCGCCAAGACTATAGCTTTTGTCGCCTATGCGTGTTTTAAAATATTCTTCAAAAAGCATTTTGATGGCTATATCATTTGTGATATACCCCACAAAACCGCCTGCCAAAATCTTAGAAAGTATTTCACCTATTCCCATGTGTGTATGTGTTGGACTCCAGCGCAAAGATACATGAAATATTTGTCGCAAGTCCATTGAAAACAAAAATAAACAAAAAGAACCATATATTGTTACATTTTTGTTTATGTTGTAATAATTATCAAAGTTTTGAGTTCGTACCTCAAACCTCTCACTTATGCTGACTATATTCTGGTTTAGGCGCGATTTGCGCATAGAAGACAATATGGGGCTTTACAAAGCCCTGAAAAGTGGCTATGAAGTATTGCCTCTTTTTATTTTTGACAAAACGATTCTTGATGAATTGGAAGACAAAGAAGACCGCAGACTGGTTTTTATCCATCAAGCCCTACAAAATCTACAAACGGAGTTGCAAAAATATAACTCCGCTCTTTTGGTGCGCTATGGCAAGCCTATAGAGATTTTTCAACAACTCCTGAGAGAGTACCCTATAGGCGCAGTCTATACAAATCATGACTATGAGCCGTATGCCCTTGAGCGTGATGAGGCGGTACGCAAGTTGATGAAAGAAAAAGGTGTAGTTTTCAAAACCTACAAAGACCAGTGTATCCTCGAGAAAGACGAGGTACTTTCAGATGCAGGCAAGCCTTACAGTGTTTTCACACCCTATAGCAGAAAGTGGAAATCAAAACTCACTGACAATGACCTATTTTTATATCCCATCGAGCGGTATTACGAAAAATTTTATACACACAAAACTACCTTGCCTACCCTCGAAAGTATGGGCTTCGTGGATATGCCCGCGTTGTCCTTTCCTGCCCGCGAAGTACACGCAGACATCATCAAAAATTACAAAGAACAGCGCGACTTTCCTGCCATACAAGGTACGAGCCGTTTAAGCGTGCATCTTAGGTTTGGGACTATCAGCATACGTGCGCTGGCGCGAGAGGCAGGCAAGGTAACTGACAGCAACAGTTGGCTGAATGAACTGATTTGGCGCGACTTTTATATGATGATTCTTTGGCATTTTCCGCACGTAGGCAAGGGCGAAGCCTTCAAACCCGCATACGATAAAATAGTCTGGAGAGAAGACCAAGCGCAGTTCGAGGCGTGGTGTGCAGGCAAGACAGGCTACCCGCTCGTAGATGCAGGTATGCGCGAACTGAACGCCACAGGCTTTATGCACAACCGCGTGCGGATGGTCGTGGCAAGTTTTTTGACAAAACATTTGTTTTTGGATTGGCGATTGGGCGAAGCCTATTTTGCTAAAAAATTATTAGATTTTGATTTTTCGGCAAACAATGGCGGGTGGCAATGGGCTTCAGGTTCGGGCTGTGATGCCGCGCCTTACTTCAGGGTATTCAATCCTACCTCTCAAGCCGAAAAATTTGACCCCAAAGGCGTGTATATCCGAAAATGGATACCCGAATACGGCACATCTGCCTATCCAAAACCTATCGTAGAGCATACTTTTGCCCGAAACAGGGCTTTGGAAAATTATAAGAAATATTTGGGAAAGGACGCTAATCAAGACACAACCCCACAATTATTTGCGGATTTATAAGATCACCAGACTACTGTACAATTTGTTATTTGATATTTTTTATGTTCAACGTTGTCAATGGTCGAAGACCTTGACAAGCGTTGAAAATAAAAAATAATCCGCTTATTTTTCTTTTTTTGTACGTTGTCAAGGTCTTCGACCACCCGCAACGTACAAAAAAAGAAAAATAGTTTTATATCTTTTTCGCTTTTTAGTAATTTTAGGGGCTTAAATTGAAATTGTACAGTGGTCTGAAGACCGCTTATTTTCAACGCTTGTCAAGGTCTGCGACCATTGACAAGGTTGAAAATAAGCAGTCTTTTTTGCAAAATTGATAAAAAACTGCTATCTTTGCGTTAAAATAATCTTTAACGCTCAATTTTTATGAAACAAATTTTTACCGCCTTGCTGTGCCTGCTATTTTTTGCCACTGCCGAAGCCCAAATCATCAACAAAGATAAGCTCAAGGAAAAACTCAACCGCGAAAAAGACAAAGCGGAAGACAAAGCCAAAAACAAAGTCGAGAAGGAAAAAAGTAAAGCCAAAAACAAAGTAAAAAATAAGGCAAACCAAGCCCTCGAGAAACAACTTGACAAAATGCGCGGAGAGTATGACTCTACCAGCTTCAGCTACTCGATAGCCCTCAGCGACAATGCAGGGAGCTACGAAGATGGACAAAGAGGCAAACGCATCATGCAACTTGTGATAGCAAGCACAGACGTACTCAATGTAACCAAAGACCAAGACCGCGACTACAATCAAGCCGCCAAAAACTACAATTCCATAGGCTCGATGTTTTTCTCCTCCCACAAATACAAAAATGCAGAACGCTTTTTTGGCTTTGCACAGGCAGAATTTGAGAAAAATAACGCCACCAACGAACCCTCTTATGCCCAAGTCCTTTCAAATAAAGGATTGCTTTATGAAACTGTAGGCAGGTATGGCGAAGCCGAAAAATTTACGACTCAAGCCTTAGACATTCGCAAAAACGCGCTGGGCGAAGGCTCAAATGCACACGCCACTTCCATGAATAATTTGGCGATGCTCTACCGCGACATGGGCAAATACTCCGAAGCCGAAAATTTACTTGCTCAAGCCCTTGCCTACGT